>DASXWI010000001.1:0-7475 GCA_036503755.1 Saprospiraceae bacterium
AGCAGGAAATGACTGTTTTGTGGCCAGGGCAGAAACTGGTGAAACCGGAAAAGTAATTGGAATAGATTTTACGCCTGCCATGATTGAAAAGGCCAGGGTAAATGCTGAAAACAGAGGATTCCATAATGTTGAATTCCGCCAGGGTGATATTGAAAAAATGCCGGTTACCTCTAATGTGGCGGATGTTATCGTAAGTAACTGTGTCCTCAACCTGGTCCCAAATAAAGATGGGGTCTTTAAAGAAATCTTTCGCGTCCTCAAACCTGGAGGTCATTTTAGTATTTCCGACATCGTTCTTGTTGGTCAATTACCTGAAGCTCTTCAAAAGGATGCTGAAATGTATGCAGGTTGTGTTTCAGGTGCTATCAACAAGCATGAATACCTAAACATGATTTATACGAATGGTTTTTCAAATGTAACTCTACAGAAAGAAAAAGCCATTGTGCTCCCGGATGATATATTGCGAAATTATCTCAATGAAAAAGAAATGACTGAATTCAAACAAGGGAAAACAGGCATCTTTAGTATTACGGTATATGCAGAAAAGGCAAAATCATGCTGCGAGCCTGGTACGGGATGCTGTTAATCATTTTTTGTGGCATGGATTATCTTTAGGGTAACGCACCGTATAAAAATTCGTGTATACCGACCACTTAGGATATTAAATAATCTGAATAATGCGAATTGCGCTCTTTTCTGATATCCATGCCAATCTTCCTGCGCTTGAAGCATGCCTGGCCAGTATTGATAGGCATGCTCCGGATGTTGTGTATTGCCTTGGAGATCTTGTAGGCTATAATATATGGCCCAATGAGGTGATAAACGAGATCCGGAAAAGAGGTATACCTACCGTCATGGGAAATTATGATCAGGGCATTGGCTTACACAGCGACAATTGCGGATGTGCTTACAAAACAGATCTGGAAAAAGAAATGGGCGCCATTTCCATATCTTATACCAATTCGATCGTTGGTGAGGATGAACGAAACTTTCTGTTGACATTACCAATGCAAATACGTATTGAGTTTAAGTCTGCTACCGAAAATATTACATTGTTACTTGTACATGGAAGTCCAAGGAAAATTAATGAATACCTTTTTGAAGACAGGGAAGAACAAAGCCTGATCAATATCATGGAAAAGGCAGAAGCGGATGTTATGTGTTTTGGCCACACCCATAAACCCTATCACAGAATATTGCAAACGGATGACGGCGCCCAATCCAAATATCTCCATGCCATTAATATCGGCTCCGTAGGTAAACCCAAAGATGGAAATCCTGAGGGTTGTTATGTTATACTAACTATACCTGATGACGCTACGACACGAAACAGCACCTCAATAGAAGTATCCTTTATCCGGTTTGTTTATGACATTGAAAAAGCAGCGAAGGCTATTGAGGATAGTATTTTACCCGATGCCTATGCAGACATGCTGCGCGAAGGCCGTTAAATATCAAGAGGTCACGATTGTAATGACTTGTTGATTAAACCATGAATGCTATCACTGCCACTAAAATAAACAACGCAATAATCGTAATCATCATCAGGGTCATTAAGAACATGTACCTTAAAATTAATCTACCGGTGCGATCATTATAAAATCGTTTCATCGACAGGAAAAGATAGATAAAGGGATAAAACACCATTGCAGAACTCACCCAACCTATTAAACTTTCTGCTGGTGTCATTTCTAAATTATCCAGTAGCAATACGTTTATTAAAATATAAACTATAAATACGGTAAAGAGGTAGGCATAATTATAGATGGAAAAAATGAAATGCTCCACATACCTACCTTTCCGCGACCGCCAATAAAGTACCTTTAGAAAAAGCGCAAAAAAAGGTAAGCTTAGGAAAATAAGTTGTGGCAATGTATGGAGGAGTTCGTCAGCATAAGCATCCAAATCCATTTCCTCTCTCTTCTTTTGAATCCGTTTTGCGAGGACCCTCTCTAACCAATTCATAGAGTCAGTCGG
This sequence comes from Saprospiraceae bacterium, assembly GCA_036503755.1. GTDB lineage: Bacteria > Bacteroidota > Bacteroidia > Chitinophagales > Saprospiraceae > Opimibacter. The sequence goes on from DASXWI010000001.1 coordinate 1,978, forward strand.
CGTGTCCTCGAGGCCAAAAAAGTCAATTTCAATATCATTAGAATGGCTATCAATCACAGTGGCATTCGTATCTCCGGACAATTGTTTCAGTGAAGTAATGAGTGGATTAACATAAACTGTATCGGGTGAATCATTCAAAAATTTCTTCTCCTGTTCAAGCAGATCTAACCGCCTGTCATAATCCTTTGCAGGATCGTCTGTACTCATATCTTCAAGATTTCCCAGGTAAATAAAAAACATGAGGAAAAAGACAGAGGAAGCGAAGACATAATATCGGATGGGTTCAAGATGGCGGTTTCTTTTGCCTTCCATATATTCACATGCCACGAGACCCGGACGCGTCACCAGGCTTTTAAATGTGTGCCATAGCTTTCCATCATAATGGAAGAGATCCTGGATGTAATGGATAGCCAGGTGGAAGGCCGTATCCTCCATCTCAAGGTTCTCCTGTCCGCAGTTAGAACAAAACCTGGTCTCGACTTCATGACCGCAATTCAGGCAATTTTTCTCTGTCCGGAGTTTTTTATGGCTCATCCTGCAAGTATACCAAGTCAAAACAGATAATATACCTGCATGCAAACAACAGATGTGATTTTCCGTAAAAAAGGTTCGTCCATTTGTGCAGTATCTCCAGGCTTTTGGGTAACTTGTCTATCCAATAAAATGTAGGAATTCTATTCAATCCGGTGGTTCAGAAATGAGATTCATTGATGTAAGACTTTTTGAGGAATTAGTATTTTTGAACAGGTATTTAGCTATATTGCCTTGAAAATATGGCGGAAACTGTTTCGCCGTTTGGGCCAGTCACTGGCTATCCTTGTGGAAAGTATATCTATCTGATTGATAGTAAGGATTTTATATTTAAAAACAAAACTAGACTTATGCGTACATTATTACTTACCCTGGCATCATTCCTGGTGCTGACATCGCTCGAAGCTCAACAAGACGAGCGGGGCTATTTTGGGATAAAAGCAGGAGTGAATTTGGCTAACATCCGCTCGGCCAATCATTTTACGGATGAGAATCTCCTCGATCAAAAAATTGGATTAGCCGCTGGGGCATTTTACCATCTTGGTATTGCCAAAGGCTTGGCTATTCAGCCGGAGTTATTGTATTCTCAAATGGGAACTGAGTATGCAGATAATACTTCTACCACACTCAATACAGCTGGTAAGTTGAATCTCAACTACCTCTCTCTGCCTATCTTAATCAAGGTCAATCCATTAAAATTTTTGGGCATTTATGCAGGTCCTCAACTTGACTATTACATGGCCGGTAAGGCTGACTTTGATGATGATGCCAGAGAAGATGAAACATTATCCTATGGTGAATCCGGTTCAAGCCAAACCTTCTTTTCCGCTACTGCCGGTATAGAATTACGCGTGCTTAAAAACCTTGGTATTTATGGTCGATATATTTATGGTCTATCGGACATTACCGGAGGTGAAATCGGTGATGCCTTCACTGAAGGAAGTGATCTTTATAATGATGCCATCCAGGTTGGACTTTCTTTAGGATTCCCAGGCAAACCAAAAGAAGAAGCTGAAGTAATCACCACCATGGCTCCACCGTTGGATTCAGATATGGACGGCACCCCAGACATCAATGACAATTGCCCCATGGTCGCTGGTAGCCCTAAATACAATGGCTGCCCAACACCTGATACAGACGGTGATGGCATCAATGACGAAGTAGATAAATGTCCAGCTTTATTTGGTACAGCTAAGTACAATGGCTGTCCTGTGCCAGATACAGATGGTGACAGCTTCAATGATGAAGTTGACCAGTGCCCAACACAGGCCGGAACACTGAAATATAACGGTTGCCCCACACCTGATACTGACGGTGATGGTATTAACGATGATACAGACCTTTGTCCAAGTCAACGGGGAACTGCTCAATATAATGGTTGCCCTGTCCCTGATTCAGATGGCGATGGTATGTTGGATGATGTTGATAAATGTCCAAAATATCCTGGTGATGCCAGCAACTATGGCTGCCCTGATATGACTATTTACTTTGAGAACGGTGAGCCTACCCTTACTGCAGACGACAAAGCTCGTCTTGACAAAGCACTAGAAGTTATTAAAGACAATCCTGGCACCAATCTGTTGATTGAAGGTCATGCCAGTACTGTAGGTAGTGAGGCGACCAACTTAAGACTTTCTCAAAAAAGAGCTGACAATATCATGGAGTATTTCAAATCTCAAGGGGTTGCAGCTTCCCGCATGACAGCTAAGGGATTTGGTGAATCAATGCCAATCAAAGGCGATACTGCAAAAGATGGTGACACTTTAAGCAGAAGGGTCGTGATCAAGGTCATGCCATAAAATAAAATCATGAGATAATTATTTTATAAACCCGGTTGATTCCTCAACCGGGTTTTTTTGTCTAAAAAGAAAAAGCCATGGTGATGATACCATGGCTTTTCTTCTAAAAGGAATGCGTTTGTTTAATCGAAATGGTTGCTTTATTCCTTTTCAGGCATATCATTGTTCCAAATATCACGGATAGCAATGTACTTGCCATCGCGTAGTTCAAACAAGGTCATGTATTTGCCGGTCATTACGACTTTACCTTCTTTGTCTTTAACGGTGGAGGTACCGGTTTCTGTAGCGTAGTTGCCTGCAGCCCATACCCCTGTCGTCTCGAAGGAAATAACGTGGCCGGAGGTATCACTATCCATTTCCTTCTTGATACCAGCCTTGATCGCATCCATACCTACACGGGTAGGTTCATTTGCTGCCAGGCTTTGAGCATCTGCTGCATAATACGCTGCGACACCATCAACATTCCTGGCATTACTGGCTACAGCGTAAGCATCTTCCAGTGCCATGATTTGAGCTTTCACAGAATCCTGGTTGATTTCAGGAGCATGTGCATGCGAATGTGAGTCAGCAGGCGCACATGCATTAAACATAAATAACGAAGGCGCGAGTAGCGCCCACAAAACGTTTCGTTGGTTCATAATTAGTTAGTTTTTGAATAAAAGGAAATATAGTGATTTCCTTCATATAAAAAAATTTATATGTTGGCTATCAGCTATCAGAAGGATTGGGGTTTGAGGATAGGTGTGTAATTAAAAGCAAAAGGCTGTCCAGAGACAGCCTTTTGCTTGAAAATAGTTTAGCGAAATATTAATGCAATTTAAACTTCACGGGAAGCGTGTACATTGTCTTGACAGGCTTGCTATGATCCTCAGCTGGTATCAGCTTTGGCATTCCTTTGATCACTCTCAACACCTCCTCTTCAAGGCCATAGCCAAGAGGTTTAGGAAAGGAAACATCAACAATGGTTCCAAGTTCATCAACGAGTATTTTGGCATAGACGGTCCCTTCAATCAGGTTCTCCCTGGCCATGGCGGGATACTTGATGTTGTCTGCGAGGTATTGATTCAATGCTGCTTGTCCACCTGGATAGGTGGCTCTTTTGGAAGGAAATTCAACATACCCTTCAGGTGTAATGACTTCACCTGTTGCTGGTGCATCAGCCGTTGGAGCGGTAGTTGTCGTTTTACTGGCCTCAGCTGGTTTCGTCGCTGAAGAAGTTTTTGGTGTTGTAGTGGTTTTGTCTGTTGCAGCAGGTTTAGGTGCCGGTTTCTTTTTGACTTCCTCTTCATAGGCCACTAAGCCTATTGAATCATATGAAATCACACCGACGGGTTCGGCGACCTTTGTAGTATCCACTGCCGTTTCTGAAGCAGCTTCTTTGTTGTCTGATTTACATGCTCCAATCCAGAATGAAAATAAAGCAACCCCAAAAAATAAATACCTTCTCATATGTTGGCTTTTTATAAAAATGATGAATAAGTAAATATAATTAATTCAGTGCTCCAATACAACCCATTTCCAAACCCTTTTAACCGTTAGCTAATTTTCAACAACCATTCAACATAGTTGATTTGCCTACAACCTGCGTGGGCATGTAGTTTTGGTGGCATTCAAAATGTTGTTTCATATAAATACAGAAAAATGGTTGCCAGGCTCACTCTCTCGACTCTTCTTTTGTTCCAAATCAGTTTTCTGCTGACTGCCCAAAATGTTGGTATCAACACAACCATCCCAACAGCCCCATTACATGTAGTGAGAAATGTTTCATCATCAGGTCCAAAGTTGAATCATGTCATGGCCATCCTGGAGAGCGATGAGGAATCCTTCATTCAACTGTCAAATCCAGAAAACATAGCGACAGGTATCCTTTCCGGCGATCGGTTGACTGCTATTCGAAGTGGCATGCTCTTCAATGGTGATAGCTCGATACTTTTTAAGACAGGTGGTGATATTTCAAGGATGTTTCTGAGCAACAAAGGTCGTGTTGGAATCAATACATTGTCTCCTTTAGCACAGCTGCATATACAAGACAGCAGTGTGTTGTTTACTGGTCCATTTCCTCCACCTCCTGCTCCTTCCAGCCCACCAATAAGTGGTCCTGGTACAAGAATGATGTGGTATTCAGATAAAGCGGCATTCCGCGCAGGAACGGTTAATAGTTCCAACTGGGATGCAAACAATGTTGGAGTATATACTACAGGCTTAGGATTCGACGTCAAGGCCGATGGGATTGCGTCAACGGCTATTGGAGCTTATGCAACAGCATCAGGTCTATCATCTATGGCCCTGGGAAATTCATGCCAGGCAACAGGGGATTTTTCTACAGCATTTACCTGGACGAAAGCAAAGCCTTATGCTTCTTTTGTGGTTGGGGCATTCAATGATACAACCTGTCTTTCACCAACTGCATGGAATCCTAACGATCCTCTATTTATCATTGGCAATGGATCAAGCTATGACGTCCGTAACAATGCCATGACCGTATTGAAAAATGGAAGAACCGGTATCAATACTCCAAATCCCCAATCCATGTTTCACGTAGTTAGAAATGGGACTTCAGGTGGACCCTATTCTGCTAATATCATGGCTACGTTTGAATCCAATACTACTTCCTTTATTCATTTAACTCATCCGAACAATGCTTACACCGGCATTCTTTCAGGAAACCAGGAAACGGCTATTCGGAGCGGGATACTTTTTGATATCGATAGTGCATTGGTCTTTAGGTCCGGAGGAAACTTTACAAAAATGAAATTGAGCAAACAAGGATACTTAGGCATCAATACCTTCTTGCCTAAAACTTTACTGCACATTGTTAGATCAGGAGCATCCGGTGGCCCTTTACATGCAAATGCTCTCGCTACATTAGAAAGTATCGGAACAGGGTATATCCAATTTTCTCAGAACAATAATGCAGAAGCAGGTATACTTTCAGGTAATGCCAATACAGAAATTCGTAGTGGACTCGTCTTTGGGGTGGACAGTTCATTGTACCTCCGGTCCGGTGGAAATTTTAATCGATTAGCCATCAATAAAGATGGAGACATTGGAATTGGGACTATTTCTCCAAAAGCAAAACTTCATGTCAAGGACGGCAGTTCTGGAGTGTCTTCTTATTCAGACGCTGCAGCAGCCATTTTTGAAAGTACAGCCAATACATTTATTCAA
>DASXWI010000002.1:0-15582 GCA_036503755.1 Saprospiraceae bacterium
GCACTTGGTATACCTGTAGTGATCAGGATTAATCATCGGCAATTGTTATTGGGTATTGCGCAGTTTGCAGGTATTGCCGATCAATGGATGGAAATGACCATGGCGATTGATAAGCTTGATAAAGTAGGGGAGGCAGGTGTGCGAATAGAAATGACCTCCAGGAATATTCCGGTTTCATCCCAGGATACTATTTTTAAACTGTTGCATCACAAGGATATTCAATCCTTACGCGTGGCGATAAAATCGGATGATTTATCCAACCAGAGCCTTTCAGAAATAGATAACGTCTTTTCATTTCTTGAAGGATTAAACTTGAAAAATCAATTACAGTTTGATATCACACTTGCCCGAGGTCTGGGCTATTATACCGGATGTATTTTTGAAGTAACAGCTCTCGATGCTGAAATGGGAAGCCTTGGTGGTGGCGGCCGTTATGATAACCTCACAGGTGTTTTCGGCTGGCCTGATGTTCCAGGTGTTGGTATTTCTTTTGGAGCTGAACGCATTTATGATGTGATGGAAGCGAAAGGTTTATTTCCTGCTCATGTTCAAGCCGGACCCAAAGTACTTCTGGCTGCTTTCGACGACGTCTCCCATCAATATGCGTTTCGCTGCGTAAGCCAGATACGTCAAGCAGGAATTTCCGCTGATCTCTATCCTGAGCCAGGCAAGCTTAAGAAACAATTCAAATATGCCACAGATATTGGGTGTACCTACATCGCCATTGTTGGAGATGCGGAGATGGAGAAAGGAACATTGATGTTGAAACATCTTGAAAGTGGTGAGCAGGAAGAATTATCCATCGATGCCGTCATTGAAAAGCTGAAGGTATCTACGTAAGACAAATTATCTCCCAGGATAAACAAAGCCTTTACTCCATAGCAGCCCACTATCGTCGTAAATGGCGGCGTAGTAAATTCCAGGCACAAGGTTTTGAAGATTATATTGACCTTCTTCATCAATATCTTTCTGAAAGATAGTTTTCCCATCCACGGCCATCAATGTCAAAACACCTTTCAATCCTTTTGTCCAGGTAATGGCTGAATTCGAAATAAGGATTCCTTTTGAAACTTCGTTTTCAGGTTCTTCCTCCTCGTCAATCGCCAATGCGGACTCAGCTTCATAAGCACCAATATCATGCTGGGATCCCTGAGGTCTCGCTAACCCATCAATATCTTCATCTACACCAAAAGCGAATGCAGCATTTCCGGTATTGATAGCCTGTGCATCATCAAGCAGGTGATAATCACTTCCCGGAGCAACAAAAATTTCGGTCATTGGATCGGCAAGCATGCTGTTTGCATCATACCCTAGGTCCTGCCATTCCGCGAATGTCATAGATACACCATCGCCCAGGTTGCTCATGCTATTGACCACAATATTGTAATCTGAATCAAATCCTGCTTCTGCGTCCGGATCCAAAGCAATACTCCCTCTCCAGGCATGTTGATTGATGATGATATTGTTGAAAACCTGGGCACCTGTAGACCCGTTGACGATCAGGATACACCACCTGCCATTACTTGCATTAATGATGGTATTGTGGACGATAACAGCGTTAATAGAGGGTTCCGCTCCATCTAATCGAAATAAAGCAATTCCGGAGGCATGGTTTTCATACAACAAGTTGTTGTAGATAAAAGCACCTTGCACACCATCCAGGTTAATCGCAGCACCTCCTACCGCACCATTTTCATAGAGAATATTGCCATAGATCTCGGGATCGGTGCTGATGCCATCTCCACCCTGGCTTTCATCCGCATTGATCTGAATACCACCTCGATTGTTATGATGGCATGTATTATACCTGATAATAGAGCGATCGCTGCTATTGGATACATAGATCCCATGTTCATCAATGGAATTGAGACATTCATTATACTCAAGTAAAATGTCATCAGTGAACCCTGTAAAAATGCCGCGTTCGAAATTATTGTCGCAATAGGTATTTCGAACGATGCAGTTGTTTGCAAAAACCAGACGTATTCCATTCCTGGGCTGATCGATCACCCGGACTCCATTGATTTCGATATAGTCAGCGTTTTCGACATTGATGCCATCCATCGTCACCGGGTTGTGGATATTGATGACGGCATTATTTCCAAAAGCAATGAAGACGATAGGGGCAGTGGAAGTACCGGAGGTACGCAAATCAAAACCAGTATAGTTACCATCAGCGATCCATACAGAATCGCCTGCGGCCACCTCATCGGCGGCGTATTGGAGTGTCTGCCAGGCTTGTGCCCATGAGTTACCAGAATTGTTGTTGTTCCCTGATGGGGAAACATATTTGGTGGCAGCATAAGATAATTGAGCTATCACCAGAAAACAAAGCGCAAGAAATAAGGGAGTGGATGGTTTGAATGTGGGTTTCATAAACAACCGAGTTTAAGTCCTTAAAATCGGGTGTGAGCGGTTCAAAGATAGAAATGAAAAATGAAAAATGAAGAATGAAGAATGATGGTTTGACTGAGCTCACCAACTGGGGATCAAAATGAAGAATGAAAAATGAAGAATGAAGAATGAAAAAAGAAAAGGGAAAAATGATGGATTGAGTTTTCGGATACTGAGCGTAGCCGAAGCGTAGAAAATAAAATCAGCGCCCTGGGGCGCTGATCTTCTTGATACGAATTTGGATATTGATAGTAAGTAATATCAAATTTTCCTTTACCAAAGATAATGGTCTGTTTTATATATTGTATACTTCCGGTAAATTTTTTTTAAAGGATTTGAAAGGGGTCTCCCACCTTTATTTTTCCTTCACGAATAATTTTTGCACCCCATCCTGCTTTTTTTGCAAATGCTTCGACAGCACCCTCACCAAAATTTTCATTCATGCGATTGCATGGGTAGCAGTAACATGTGACCTCCATCAGTGCATCATTTCCAATTGCAATTTGCTTTCCGATAAGATCTCCATCAGGAAAAGAATCGACGCAAATATTTCTTCTGCATGCAACATGTGCATCGCCCTGAAACCCAACAGTATCAGCCACTGTAGACAATGCATCCGCTGCAACGAGGGTGACCTGTCGATGGCCTTCCGGCTTTGCATAATGATCTCCTACGATTCCACCGATACGTATGTATACTTCCTGAATGTGTAATGGTTCTCCTCTTTTTTCAGGACGAACAATGATCGATTGTATTGCACTCATTACCGTTTTGCAATTAAAATTCGAGTGTATATTCATTCCCGGCGATCAGGTGATCGGCGATGATGCGCCTGGCCTGGACCGTATTTACCGCCGGATAATTACTAAATCTTTTTACCCCTTTTAACATAATTATCAGCTCATCACCGGTCGCAAAAGCCATTAATGCGTCTGTCGAATGCTTCTGGATTCTTGCTTGAGCCTCACTCAAAAAGAGTTGCGTAATGGCTTTTACGACATTGGCGGGATGCGAAATTGTACTCGCAGCAAGTTTTTCTGCACGAAGCAAAAGGGATTCTGCGATAAAGCAATCAATGCCGATATCGGCAATATGCATTACAATTTCCTGGCTCTGATTCAAGTCATGTTTACCATCCATCTGGTATTTTACAGCCGCTCCTGCGACCAGTAGCATATTCTTTTTAAAATGTTGAATAGCCTGGTGTTCAGCGGCCCATGGTCCTTCATCTGAAGTCTTTGATGGCATGGACATCAATTCTTTTTGCACTGCCCAGGCAGGTCCGACAAGATCAAGTTCTCCTTTCAAGGCCTTCTTAATGATCCGGTCTACCAGCAGCAAACGATTGATCTCATTAGTGCCTTCATAGATTCTGTTGATCCGGCTATCACGATATGCCCGGGCAGCAGGATATTCCTCAGAAAATCCATTTCCACCATGAATCTGGAGCATTTCATCAATGATATAATCGAGGTATTCTGATCCCGCAACTTTGATAATCGCACATTCGGATGCAAATTCTTTTGCAGCATTTAGCATGGCTTGTTCAAAAGAACTACCTCCTGAAACTAATTCATCCTTCAAATCCCCCATCATATCAGACAACCTATATGTTGCCGATTCAAGGGCAAAAATCAAAGAGGCCATCTCTCCCAATTTGTGTTTGATGGCTCCAAAAGAAGAAATCGGTTGTCCAAACTGGATGCGTTCATTTGCATATTTGACGGCTATGTCAACGCAACGCTTTGAGCCACCCATTGCCATGGTTCCTAATTTGAAACGACCAATATTCAATGTATTAAATGCAATCTGATGTCCGTGGCCTATCTGCCCTAAAACATTTTCTGCAGGGACAGCGACGTTTTCAAAAAAGACTTGCCTGGTCGATGATCCTTTGATTCCAAGTTTTTTTTCTTCTGCACCAAGTGTGATTCCCGGGGATTTAGCTTCTACAACGAATCCGGTAAACTGTTCCCCACCTATTTTGGCAAAGACAGTAAACAGATCAGCAAATCCCGCATTAGTGATCCACATCTTCTGACCGTTGAGGATGTAGTTTTTTCCATCAGGTGAAAGATCAGCACGAGTCTTGGCCGCAAGCGCATCTGATCCGGAGTCTGGCTCAGTAAGGCAATACGCAGCCTTCATTTCTCCTGAACATAATTTTGGAAGGTATTTTTTCTTTTGCTCTTCCGTGCCGAAATACAGGATAGGTAACATCCCAATACCAATGTGAGCGGCAAAACTTGTATCAAACGATCCACCTGCTCTTCCCAATTCATCAGCGATCAGTGTATTGGCGTTAGTATCAAGTGGGAGGCCTCCGTACATTTCTGGGATATGGGCACCAAGCAAACCAAGTTCACCGGATTTATCCATCAATTCTACCTGGAATTCCAAATGGTGTGCTTTTTCCCCCATCTCTGCCACAAAATCTTTGCACATCTGGCGCACCATGAGCTGGTCCTCATTAAATTCTTCAGGAATAAACACATCGCTAAAGGCTGATTCCCTGATAATGAATTCTCCGCCGCGAAGAGCTTTTAGTGTAGACATGGGCTGTGGTTAAATGGTTAAGTGTTTAAATGTTTAAATGGTTAAAGAGGTTAAATGGTAAATGGTAAACGGTAAACGGTAATCTGGTCTGATTTCTGGCGTCTGGTATCTGGTATCTCAATTGGGTTAAATGGTTAAGTGTTTAAATGGTTAAAGAGGTTAAATGGTTAAATGGTAAATGGTAAACGGTAAATGGTAAACGGTAATCTGGTCTGATGTCTGATGTCTGGTATCTGGCATCTCAAATGGGTTAAATGGTTAAGTGGTTAAATGGTAAATGGTAAACGGTAATCTGGTATCTCATCAGTATTCCGGTTGTCATGAGTCTGGCGTCTGTCGTCTGATGTCTCATTTATTGGGAATTTCTATAGTAATCTGATAAGATGAAGATTTCGGTGCAGGTTGCTTTTTAGGTGTAGCTGGCGTTGTGGTCACCTGGTATTGTATCTGCATGCCTGTATTCACGGGTAGCGCTTTTTTAGTTGTGGGCAATTCGGTGGGAGATCCTGGAAGACGGAAATGTATATGCACAGTGCGGGTGTATTTGGATTTAACTTTTCCATCCTCAGGGACTTTAAACTGAAAACTCTTTACGATACGCAAGGCTTCTTCATCACAACCATGGCCAATTCCTGAAATCACTGCTGCTTCAATTACTTTTCCTTTATAATCAACAGTATACCGGACACTCACCCTTCCCTCCACTTTCGCAGCAATAGCTTCCTTTGGATACCGTAGTTCCTTTTTTACAAATGCATCCATAGCCCCCCTGCCACCTTTGAAATAGGGTGCTTTGACAAAGTCCTTATCCTTTCTCTCTTTCTTCATATACTTATAAACAAATCTGGTGCTAATGGTTTCGTCGGATCAACGGCATAGGGGGTGAAATCGGTTATCCCTTGTAATCTTAATACATCTTCATCAATGAAAAAGTTGCCCGTCGTCGTTTTTGGATCCTGCGCCACGATATAGGCTGCAGCATCTGCCACGATGGATGGCCAACGCGATTGACTTATTAAAGCATCACCACCAAGCAGGTTTTGTACAGCAGCGGTTGCGATAGTTGTGCGTGGCCATAATCCATTCGCAGCCACACCAAAAGGTTTCAATTCAGCAGATAATCCAAGAGCAACCATACTCATTCCATATTTACTCATGGTATAGGCTGTATGACTTTCAAACCAGGCTGCTTTTATATCAAGTGGTGGGGATAGATTGAGGATGTGTCCATGAGATGATTTTTTTAAATAAGGCATACATGCCTGCGACATAAGGAAGGTACCTCGCACATTGATCTGATGCATGAGGTCATATCGTTTCGAAGGAGTGTATTCGACCCCTGCAAGGAAAATAGCACTGGCATTATTGATCAGGATATCAATTCCCCCAAAGTGAGCTATCGTATCAATGACTACATTTTTAATCTGCTCTTCATCCCTAAGATCTAATACCAATGGCAATGCATTTCCACCAAGGCCTTTGATTTCTTCCGCAGCCTCATAAATCGTCCCTGGAAGTTTAGGATGAGGTTCAGTCGTTTTTGCCGCTACCACTACATTCACTCCAGCAGTCGCCAGTTTTTTAGCAATGGCGAGACCGATACCCCGGCTTCCCCCGGTGATAATGGCTGTTTTGTTTTTCAGGATTTCAAACATGGTACAGGTTAGTGCAGTTGATTTGCGGCTTAAACAAATGTAAAGGTTTTCAAGCGTGCCTTTCTGCCCTTCTGCCTTTCCGCCCTTCTGCCCCGGCTAATCCCAAAAACCTTTACATTGCCTAACCATTACCAAGGTATAAGCCCGTGAGCACCAACGAAACATATTCTACCTTATGAAAGCCCTCGTCATTTCCGGAGGAGGAGCTAAAGGAGCCTGGGCAGGAGGCTTTGTAGAATACCTTGCCAAAGAGGTCGGCATGAGTTGGGACATCCTGATTGGGTCTTCTACCGGAAGCTTGTTAGTGCCTTTGATTGCTATCAATGCATGGGACGAACTGAAGAACGCTTATACTACGTGTAAACAAAATGACATCTTCAGCAATTGTCCTTTCATCCTGACCAAAACAGAAAATGGGTACAAAGCTGGATTTAACCACTTCCGGATTTTCCTTCAATTTATCCAGGGCCGGAAAACATTCGGAGAAAGCCGTAGCCTGAAAAACCTCATCCATCGCACATTTCCGGAAGAAAAATGGGCGGAATTGCAAGCCTCGGGGAAACAAGTCATTGCAACGGTGTCCAACCTGACGCACAATCAGATTGAATATAAATATGCCCATGACTGCTCCTATGAAGATTTCTGCGAATGGATCTGGATGTCCTGCAACCTGGTCCCGTTTATGAGTCTTGCAATCAAGGACGACTGTGAATATGCCGATGCCGGTTTTGGAAATCCTATTCCAATCCAGGAAGCCATCACACTCGGCGCCACTGAAGTCGATGTCATCGTCCTGCAGCCACGACATAAAGTGACTATATCACCTCCTGCTTCCAATGCATTTACCTTGATGTTGAAAACATTCAATTTTATGCAACATCAGTTAGCGTTTGATGATCTCCAGCTTAGCCTCTCGGAGTCACGGTTGACAGGCAATAGGATCAGGTTGGTTCATTTACCTGAAGAATTAACAGATAACAGTTTTGTCTTTGATCCTGAACAAATGTCCGGATGGTGGGTTGAAGGCTATAGTTATGCCGAAAAACTCCATAAGGAAGGCCGTTGGGAAGCGAGATAAATCTACCATAGCCAATTTTTTGAAGTTGTAAAGGTATCTGTTCGCTAACTTCGTATCCATGAATTTCTCCCAAGCAACCACACATTCGCAAGATGGCTCTCCACTACTATTGCCATTTGACATCCGACTGAGCCTGGAAAAAGTATTTCAGTTCTGGGAAGAAAAAGCAGGAAATGAAATTTCGACTGAACAAGATCATGCCATTGCGATCCTTGAACAAACAAAAGTGCTCAGGAATGAGGATATAAACGTTGAGCAATTAGCAAAGCACCCGAAGGAAGTTCAATTATTACTTTCCGCGCTGTTTCCGGAATTTTTATCAGATAGTGAGGTAAAAGCCGCAAGTCTTCCTTTCCTCCCTGATTTTTTCTTTCAATCCAATAAGCTGAAAAGACTTGTCTCCAGGGCAGGTCCTGATTTCAAGATTGAAATAAAGGATATCTCACCTGATGATTTTTATATACTGGCTTGTTCACGGATCATTGAGATGGTTTACGATGTGCCGGTCAATTTCAGATATCCTATGAATGTGGATATTCCAGACGATGAGACAGTTACCATGCACCATTTTAAGGTGATGCGCAATAGTGACTTCTCTGCCATTATCCCTAAGGAAAATACACCGGCCTTAACCCCTGATGATATTCGTTTGTTGATGGACAACAGTCATGATATTGAGCTATGGAAAATGAAGATTCCTCCAGGTAGTTATATCTATAAGGGAATGCACATTCTTACTTTCTTCGATCAGACTGAGGAGGTGGCCTTATCGGAGTTGAAACGGTTGTTGCTCCAAAGTAATGCGCTGCAGGAACATGAAGTTGTGGAGTTGATTGAACACCAGTTAGCTCGTTATCTCAATATTGAAAAGATTGAAATTGGTTTTGATGCTTTTGATGAAAACGGTTGTGTTATTCGTGCACTACATGGATTGGCGACCTCCAGCAGGTTACTAGAAGACACATTTGAATCTTCAGTAGATGAATGGTATTGCGACAATGCCTTTGATGGGTTGCTCAAGCGCAATGAGGTGTATACCTCTTCCAATCGGGATGAGATGTTGAAGTCAAGTTCTGTTTTTGTAAAACGGATGTTTGAAAAAGGAGTAGGGAGCTTCATCATTGCCCCGCTCAAGCATAATGATCGGATTATTGCATTCATAGAATTGACTTCTAATCGGGAAGGGTTACTTAATTCAATGGTGGCCACGAAACTGAAAAATGTGTTGCCTATCTTCAGCATGGTAGTGGGTCGCGCTATTGATATGCACCAGATGCACCTGGATTCGATCATTCAGGACAAATACACGGCATTGCATCCCACAGTAACCTGGAAATTTTTACAGGCTGCAGAATCCATTTACCAGGAACAGTTTACAGGAAAACCAGGGGATACTGATATCCATTTTCAGGAGGTGTATCCTTTATATGGCCAGTTTGATATCAGGGGATCTTCAGATCTGCGCAATTCGACGATCAGGGCTGATCTTACCGAACAGCTAAATCTAGCCGGAGAAGTACTGGATGTGGCTCTCGAGCATTACAAACTTCCGATCTATCAACAGATGCTCTTCCGGGTTGATCAATTTAGATCTTCATTGGAAGATGCTCTTCAAGCCAGCGATGAAGTGAGCATAGTTGATTTTATGAGACACGAGCTGGAGCCGGTTATCCAATACCTGAAGACGCAGCCTCATACAAAAGGGATCGTTCAACAATATCTTCAATCACTGGATCCAAAGCTAGGTGTGATTTACAAGCAACGTAAAGAATATGAGCAATCCGTTCACCTTATCAATCAACGGATCGCGGAATATCTCAACCAACAGCAGGCTTTGGCGCAACGAATGTTTCCACATTATTTTGACAAGTTCAGGACAGATGGTGTAGAGTACAATGCCTTCATCGGTCAATCCCTTGTGCAGTCGAAGACATTGGATCCATTGCATCTCAAAAACCTTCGCTTATGGCAATTATTGGTAGTATGTGGTGTTGAGCATATGCATCGGAAAATCAAAAATGGATTGCCTATGCCAATGGATATCACTTCGCTGGTGCTGGCTTATGGTAATCCAATGGCGATTCGTTTCCGCCAGGATGAGAGGCGTTTTGATGTAGATGGAGCGTACAATGTGCGATATGAAATTCTTAAAAAGCGAATAGACAAAGCATATATCAAAGGCACATCCGAACGCCTGACACAACCTGGTAAACTTACTATTGTGTACAGCCAGGACAGGGAAGCAGATGAATACATGCAGTATTTGCAATATCTCCAGGCTGTTGGATACCTGGACGCGGAAATTGAAGAGTTAGAATTGGAGGATATGCAAGGCGCATCAGGTCTACAGGCATTCAGGCTTAACTTCAGCTACGAAAAGTCACCTGATGAATTGATCAGGGAGATGATGGTGGAAATAGCATAGGGCCGTTTCGGCTTTACGCACGAAATAGGGCGGAAAGGCAGAAAGCAAATACAATTTGAATTAAACTGCGTCTCTGCGTCTCTGCGCGCAATTTAAAATAGCTATGCTGAATTCCTCGCTGCATTGATGATCCCGGGCATCGTACGTGTGATTAATTTTCGATAAGTAGCTTTCATCGTTTGACCATCTGGGTCATCATCAAGTGTTTTGATCTGTATTAATGCGTATTGTTGGATCGTAAGGAGTGGTAAAACAATATCTTCCCTTAGATGAATAGACTCCCTGGTGGTCTGATGGCCTTGTAGTAATTGTGCCTCATTGGCGGTTTCAATCAATAGGGTTTGGGTTCTTTCAAATTCGTCATGGATAAGATTCCAGATGTCTTTGAATTGTGGATCATTAGCAAGATAGGCGGTCAATGGAAAAAAACATTTCGCCAGGGATTGCATACTATTGCCAACCAATGTTTGGAAAAACATGGAATCTTGATACAAATTCTTAATCTCTTGTTCACGGCCAGCTCGCTTCAGTTTTTCAATGGCTCTTCCGAATCCGAAATAACCCGGAACATTTTGTTTCAATTGAGCCCATGTCCCCACAAAAGGAATTGCACGAAGATTCTCTAATAATAATTTACCTCCTGTACTCCGTTTGTCTGGGCGGCTACCAATATTGGATTCTCCATAATAGGGGAGGGTTCCGTTTTCTTGCAGGTAATTCAGAAAGTCAGGATGCGTCTTCAATTCCACATAGGCTTGATAAGCTTCATCAGCCATTTCATCTATAAGTCTTCGCTGACTTGTAGTTAAGCCGGGTGTACGCTGAGGATAAAGATCATTTTCAATACCGGCTGTGAGCAACTGCTCAAGATTGTACATCGCCAATTCCTTATTACCGAAATTGGAACTAATGGTTTGCCCTTGGATGGTGATTTGGATTTCTTTATTCTCAATCGATGGTCCGAGGGACGAATAAAATTTATGTGTATTCCCACCACCTCTTGCAGGTGGGCCACCTCTTCCGTCAAAGAAGATCACCTTGATTCCATTTGCTAGTGAAGTGGTAGTCAATTCTTCCTTACCTGTGTATATCGACCAGTTTGCTTTGAGATAACCACCATCTTTTGTCCCATCCGAAAAACCAAGCATGATTGTTTGTACTTGTTGCCTTGTTTGAAGATGCTGTGCATAAGGCTTAAATGTGTAGAGTTGTTGCATCACATCACTGGCGGTTGCAAGGTCATCTATGGATTCAAATAAGGGAACGATGTCCACATAAGTTGGATCTTCTCCACAAGCCCACTTCATCAATATCTGTATGGAAAAAATATCAAGCGCATGACGGGTGTTACTGATGACGTAGCGATGACAAGCTTTTTCTCCATTCGTAGCCTGGATCTTTCTGATAACCTGCATAGATCCGATGATATCCATGGATATCGGGTCTTCACTTTGGAAATCATCAAGGGTCCAATTAACGGAATCGAGGTAAACCATCTTCGCTGCAATATCTTTAGATTGATATTCTTCGAGCATTTGCTGACCAGCTTTATGCTTGATGATTTCAGCGATCAAAGCTTCATGTTTCCTGCTTTCCTGGCGTATATCGAGGCATGCAAAGTGAAATCTGAAGATGTCAACTTTGGAAATGAAGACATCAAGTTCTCCGGCAAATAGATTGTCATGCTCTTCCGCTAGAATCCGTCTGATAGCAGTGAGCTCATCTAATAATCCTTGAGCATCAGAATAACCGTTTTTATCTCCGGCGAGTGTGCAATTTATTCTCTCACCTATAGATGTGATCTGTTCATACACATGTTGGAAAGTCAACCGACGCCTTAATTTCTGGACATCCTGTGCATAACAATTCAGAATGGCTCTCCGTAATTGATTGGCTACTTCCAAGGTGATTTCGGCATTCACATTGGGATTGCCATCACGATCTCCTCCGGGCCAGAAGCCAAGATCAATGAGGTCTTTCTTTGGAAGAGGTGAATGGAGTTTCGTTTCAAGTCTTGTCATGATCTCCGGAATAGCATCGTAAAATACTTTTCGCAGGAACCATATCAGGCTCTTGGCCTCATCCAACGGAGTCGGCTTGGCCCTTTTGATAAAAGGGGTTTTTCCCAATTGAAGTAAAAGGTCGCTGACTTCAAAAACGCGGTTGTTTCTGATAGCATCTGTCAAGTCAGTGATGATACCCAAAACAGGTCCGGGATAAAATTGTGTAGGATGCGCGGTCAATACAATCCTTAAATGATATTCTTCCAGTTTTTGCAGCAGTGCATCTTTTCGACCGTTAGCTTGCGCTTTCGTCACCATGTCATAGACAGTGCCTTGTCCATCCGGGTCATGCAATTGATCAAAAGCGGCTTCTTCTACAGCATCAAATAAAACCACTTGTCGTTCGATATACTTTACGAAATTGAAAAGCAGATCCGTTCTATCCTTTTCCGTTGCGCCCGGTAGATATTCCTCAAAAAAGCTTTCGATGATCTCTTTGGGACTGCCACCAGATTGATATTGGGTCTGACAGAGTTCTGAAAGTAAGGGCAGTAAAATCCCGGTCTGGTGTATGAGATCGAATGGCAGTCTTAAAAACAGGCTGTTGAATAAGTGGTACTTCATCCCCACATGGCGCTCAAATTTATCAATGCCTGCTTTGTTCATTTCCATCAATTTTACCCTCCCCAATGGATCAGGTGTTGATCTGCTAATTCTTGTGCTGATTTAAGAATTGCCTTTCACCAAAGATAATGGTCGTCACCAGATACTATTCACTTGATTGCGGGATTTTCATACAAAGGCTTGTCGTTGGAGTCTGGCTGCTCAGAGGTCATGAGGTGGATTTGAGCGAATAGCTTCCATTAAAAGGCACATTCCCTTTTATTTCGTTGTCAACTCAAATGATTAGCCATGTCACTTTCTATTTTCATTCATCCATCAAGATTCAGGTTTTTAGGCTTGTTTGTAATAAGTTTATTGACCATCGGAAGTAGCCATCTCTATGCTAATACAATCACTGGTATTGTCAAAGACAGTATTTATCAACCGGTTGATGTGGCTACCGTGAGTTTGTTTCGTTTGCCGGATTCTGTTTTTGTCAAAGCAGAGCTGACGAATGTCGATGGTTCATTTGCTTTTGTAGAGATCCCTGCAGGTGAGTATTATCTCAATGTTTCCTTCCTGGGTTTTAAAGATTATCATACATCCTCCTTTGTCGTCAATGATGGATCAGCTGCATCAACGATACCAGAGATCATCCTCAAGCCTGATGGACTTGCACTTGCTGAGGTAAGCGTAGTGGCACAAAAGCCATTTATTGAAAGAAAGTCAGACCGGCTTATTGTGAATGTTGAAAACAGCATACTTGCTGCTGGAGCGAGTGGTATGGAAGTATTGGAAAGAGCACCTGGCCTGATCGTCAATGGGGATAACATCACCATCAGGGGAAGAGCAGGAGTCATCTTTATGATCGATGGAAAAGTAACACCTATGTCAGGACAAGAACTGGCTAATTACCTTCGCGCAATGCCTTCAGGAAGTATAGAGCGCATTGAAATCATTACCAATCCTTCTGCAAAATATGATGCCGCTGGAAATGCAGGGATCATCGATATCCGCCTGAAAAAAGAAGCTAACATGGGCACCAATGGTACACTCACAGCCAGTTACAGCCAAGGCGTTTATCCAAAATCCGGAATCGGATTATCGCTCAACAGGAGATCGAAGGATCTGAATATTTTTGGTGGCTACAATTATAATTATAGAGAAGGATTTAATGAATTGCATTTGTATCGTGCTTTTTTTGAAGATGGAGAGCGCACAGGAGCATATGACCAGGACAATTATATGGTGATCCCATATCATTTTCATTCTGTAAGAGTTGGGGCAGATTATACGCTTTCACCATCTACAGTTATAGGCATATTAGCTAATGCAAACATCAATCTTATTGATAAGGATGGTCAGAATAAAAGTCTTGTGGAAAATGAATCTCAGGAAGTGATTTCTGCTTTTACGACCTCAAGTGAAAGCGAAGAAATGTGGCCTTCGTATTCCTTCAATGGAAATATAAAGCACACTTTTCCAAAAGGCAAGCAAGAGCTCACCGCAGATGTTGACTTTGCCAGGTATTGGAATGAAAGCGACCAGGCTTTTACGACCCGGTATTATGATTTGAATGGGGAGGAATACCTTCCCTACTACCTTCTCACTGGGGATCTCAATGGCAATCTATCTATCAGGTCCTTTAAAACAGATTTCAGTTATCCAATCCGGGACAAAGCAAAAATGGAAGCAGGGCTGAAAACAAGTTTTGTTCAATCCGACAATAATCTCGCATTCTATGATGAAAGTGATATCCACAACCCGGTTTTTGATAGCACCATCAGCAACCACTTTTTATATGATGAGCTAATCAATGCTGCGTATCTGAATTTTCATTACAATTGGACAAAACTAAGTTTGCAATCCGGCCTACGTGTGGAGCAAACCATTGCTGACGGCATTCAATTGATCAATGGACAATCATTTTCACGCGATTACACTAATTTCTTCCCAAGTGTTTTTCTCAACTATAATTTTTCTGAGAAGTATGCCATGGGTGTCAACATGAGCAGAAGACTCGACAGACCATCATACCAACAATTGAATCCATTTAAATATTACCTGGACCCAAGCACCTATAGAGAAGGCAACCCTTACCTTAATCCACAATTCACCTGGTCCTTTGAATGGAATCATACCTTGTATCAACGATATACGGCAACCCTGGCTTTTGCCAGAACGACTCAAAACATCACCCAGGTGATTGCGCCTGTTGAAGGTGAAGATCGGATAACAGTTCAAACTGATCAGAACCTTGATGAAGTAGATTATATCTCCTTGTCTGCCGGTATTCCAGTTACCGTTGCCAAATGGTGGGACAGTCAGAACTCAGTTTCTTGTTACGTCAGCAGGTATCATGGACACTATGCAGAGACAGATCTTAACGATGGCAATGTTGTATTAGATGTCAGGACCAACAATACCTTTTTACTTGGTCATGACTGGTCTGCAGAATTGAATTTCTCCTATCACACACGTGAGATTTATGCATTCATGGATCTTGATCCGATGTGGGCATTGGGGGCAGGTATTCAAAAACAATTCCGTAATAAGAGATCAAATTTGAAATTCACCTTCACCGATATTTTCTGGACCAACTTGCCTTCAGCTTTTATTCAGTATACCAACTACGAAGAAAATTTTGATGTCTATCGGGATACACGATTAGCCACCTTGTCTTACACACACCGTTTTGGAGATTCGCAGGTAGCACCGTCACGGAGAAGAGCAGGTGGTGCTGAGGATGAGAAACAGCGAGCAGGGCAAGGAGTGCAAGGCTAACCTTGATTGAAAGCGCTGCACTTGTCATAGCTGGGCTGTACCTTGCAGCCCGGTATGGATTGGGATTCAACAATCAATGGATTT
>DASXWI010000003.1:0-3399 GCA_036503755.1 Saprospiraceae bacterium
ACAGGTCATTTCCCGCGTGCAAGGTACACATTCAAAATAATTCATGACGGGAAAGCAGACAAAACCACCCTATTTTGGGATCAGGACCCCTGCGATTAATGCCAAGGTACCCGGGGATGGTACAAACCTTTATTTTTACCGAGGATAACGAATCAGAAGAAATGGTTTCAAGCCTGTTTTTACGTGTCAGCTTTAGTTTATGTTCCATGCTCAGCATGAACACAAACGCGTATGTTCAGCGCGTAGTTATCAACAATTCAGGTGAAAAGATCATCATGTATCCGGATGGCACCTGGCGGCCCGTGCAACCAGCTGATTCTATTTTACTACAGCAATATGCCAACCAGCCTGGTTTATCCTCTGAAAGAATAGATGATCCGAAAAGGAATGTAGCTGAGGAACAGGAATTTCTACTGCGCCAATGGAATGGGCTTTATCTCGATTTGGTGGCTGAGGAAAAAGAGGTTCAGGATAAATTCAGGATGGCCACCAATGCCCAGTTTAAAGCTTCTGAAGAATTACAAAATGCCGAAGCCAATAAAAAACTGGTAGAACCTGACCGTCTTGCTACCCTCCATGAGTACTATGATTCAAGCGTGGATAATCTGAGAATGGCTAAACTCCAGCAAAAAGAGATTAAGTCCCTGGTAGAAAAAGGCAATAAGATCAATGCAAAGCCTGATAAAATTTCACAAAGCAAGATCAACAGGATCAAAACAGCTTTTACCATTTACCTTTCAAGACACCACAAGCCAACTGAGTATTCTATTCCCGCAAGCCAACCAGTGACCAGCTCGACATCTGAAATACCAGAAACTGCGGTTATTGTTACGGCACCCAGACCGTCCTCTACTCCAACACCCACCGAAGCTTATGACCCAAAAATGATTGACAAGAGGCCTCCCGGAGTTGTCCCTGTTGCTTATGTGTCTCAGCCCTATCCTTGCCATTTTGATACCGATACGATAGACCAGGTCACCGGTAAAACCCGGCTTGAAATGCACCCTGAAGTTTTATTCACGTACACAGATCCGGATCTGCGACCCTTTTTCAAAAATAAAGACCTCATCACCAGCCGGGCAATGTTATCAAAAATCGGCAGCTATACTTACCTCTCTGTTGAATTCCAGATTGCCAGCTCACACTCTCAAAGTAATTTTGGCACGCTGGCAGAAGGAAGTCTTCTTCGATTCAAATTGATGGATGGTGAATATGTTTCCTTATACAATCTTAAAGCCCACAATGGACGAATTGATCCTTACAGTGGGTATACTATTTTTATTGGTCAGTATGCATTGGGTAAACAAGAGCTGAAAGACCTGGCTTCATCTGAAGCAGATAAAATGCGTGTTATGTGGAGTACGGGTTATGAAGATTATGAAATTTACAAGGTTGATTTACTCATCGATCAGCTTCAATGCCTTGACCAGAAGAAATAAACCCAAGTCACGGAAAACACCAACTTGAAAATTTATGCTTGGATTAAAATTACCAACCGATCCGAGGTGGGTTAATCTCGCAGAGAAATCCCTTGAAGAAATCCTGACCGATCATGCGTATTGCGAACAAAAAGCAGCTACATCCTGTATCTCCCTGATCCAATCTTTTCCAGATAAAGAAGAATTGGTCACAGCCCTGGCCCCCATTGTGACTGAGGAATGGGGACACTTCCGGTTGGTGTTAGGCGAGCTGCGCAAAAGAGGCCTTCAACTTGGAAGACAACGGAAGGATGAATATGTCAATGCCTTGTTGACTTTCGAAAAGAAAGGAGGCAACAGGGAAGATCGCTTACTTGAACGGCTATTGGTTTGTGCATTGATCGAAGCCAGAAGTTGCGAACGATTCCGTTTACTTTCACTTCATATTGCTGAAGATTCTCTCAAGGATTTCTACCATGGCTTTATGGTTTCCGAAGCCGGACATTACAGGTTATTTATTGATTTGGCTAATCAAAATGCAGACCCGAATAAAGTCAAACACAGGTGGCAGGAATATCTCGAGTTTGAAGCGGAAATCATGACCCTTCTCTCTCTGAGAGGAGATCGCATGCATTAAACCAAGTCAACTACTTGCTAAGGCAAAACATCACTTCTCACTAACTGTACCTGGGTAGAATGATTGCCATAGGTCTGGGTTCCGACCCAAACCATCATCTGCTCGTTATACATCACTTTCCATTCAGTGATATTAACTGTTTTGACATCGGGTTTTATCAAAAGCACTTTGACTTTATCATTATAGGCCCATGTTCCGGTATGGGTTTGTTCCTTTAGTTTACCGGCTTTAAACGTACCGTCAGGGGCGAAGTCGATCCACTCATCCTTATAAAGAGGCTTGTCTTTGTTGCTACTGCCAAATGCAGCTTTATACAGGAACAATTTATCAGTCAGGAAAGTAAAATCATGACCAAGCTCCGATGATGGACTTTCTCCAGTAGCTTGTGTGGCAGGTTGTTGCGTTTCAGGTTGCTGAGTGGCAGTTATCCCTGAGGTATCCTGCATGGTTTCTTGTGAAACATTACCTGCTTCTTGCTTGCAACCGGCTAACACCCATACAAAGAATACAACCGAAAGAATATGATTTGATTTCATTACGCTTAAATTTAGGCGGCAAATGTAGGCATCTACTTGTAATCTTTAAAATCCGTAAGCAGAATATAAACCAAACCGTAGTATTTGATGTCAGAGACCAATTCCCATCCAATCACCACGTCTGTGAGGCAAAACCTCATCAAACTAGGTGTAACCCATACCTCCAAAATACTATTAGGAGTTAGTGGTGGCATGGATAGTATGGTCCTCCTGCATGTATTGAAGAACCTGGGCTACCAAGTGTCAGCAGCCCATGTAAATTTCAATCTCCGGGGAACTGAATCTCTGAATGATGCTCTTTTTGTGCGTAAATGGAGCGAGGATCAAGCTATTCCATTTTATGAATTAAGCAAGGATACAAAGCGTTATGCAGCTGAGAACAAACTCGGAACACAAGAAGCGGCTCGTGATATTCGCTATGCCTGGTGGGAAGAATTAGTACATCAGCATGAATTCGATTTTGTGGCCACCGCACATCACCTGGATGATACTATTGAAACCATGTTATTGAATCTCTTCAGAGGAACAGGATTCAAGGGATTAACTGGTATTCCCCGCAAAAGGGATTTTTACATACGCCCTTTACTTGACAGCAGCAGAGACGAAATTGCATCCTATGCCGAAACATTTGGCATCCCCTACAGGGTTGATCAATCCAATGAAACAGATCACTATCAACGCAATAAACTCAGACATCACCTTGTTCCTATACTCCGGGAAATGTATCCTGGTTGGCACACAGGTATGAAGCACACACTTCAACGTCTCAATACGGAGTGGGAAACATGGCAAGGCATGTATGCCAACT
>DASXWI010000004.1:0-1564 GCA_036503755.1 Saprospiraceae bacterium
ACAGGTTATACTTGTGGATACAGGGTTTAGAAACTATAGTAGAGACGCGATTAATCGCGTCTCTACTATAGTTTCTAAACAGCGGCATCGCAAGTTGCCATGCGCTAAACAGTGGCACCGCAAGGCGGCCATGCTAAACACTGTCTCCATTGAAAATGCTGTCGAAACCGATCCTTCGCCTCAGCCTCAGCCTTAGCCTTTAGAATTATACCTATTGATTGCTTCGGTCTTATTCGACACATGGAGTTTGTCGTAGATCTTGTGGATATGCTGCTTGACGGTGCCGGTGGTGATGCCTAAAAGGTCTCCTATCTCTTTGTATAGCAAGCCTTTAGATAGATTTTTCAGGATTTCTTGTTCGCGATCAGTCAAAGGAAGAGCTGCAACGACTGGGGTGACCTGGAGTTTTTGAAAAACATCCAATACTCTGCGGGCGATACTGGGGCTCATAGGTGATCCGCCAAGTGACAGTTCACGAACTGCGGAAATAATCTTATCGGATGAAGAGCCTTTGAGGATGTATCCTTTAGCTCCTGCCTGGAGCGAGTTAAAGATTTTGTCATCGTCTTCGTAAACAGTGAACATACAATATTGCATTGCAGGGCATTGTTCACTGAGTGCTTTGATGGCTTCGATGCCGCTTGCTCTTGGTAAACCTATATCAACTATGAGTACATCCGCAGGATTGGAAGGTAAAAAATGAATAGCATCTTCAGCATTATGATAGACTTGTTTGCAGGACATGTCATCCTGTTGGTTGAAGATGTCTTTGAGATGTTCGGACACATCTTTCAGATCTTCCAGGACAGCGATATTAAGTTTGGACATTTTGGGTTGTTTGAAGGGGTACAGACAAAATGATATGCATGGCTTCCGGTGTTCTTTCGTATCGCATATCTCCACCGATCGCTGTCATCCGTTTGCGGCTATTGTAAATACCGTTTCCTTTTTCGATGGTCACATCTGGATCAAAACCTTTACCGGCAACTTCTGTAATATGGACGATGAAGTTATCACCGGTAGTGATATTTACTTGCACAGCATTTGCTCCTGAGTATTTAATGGTATTGTGCAGTGTCTCTTTAAAGACCAGGAAAATATTTCTGCGTCGTTCGCCGCTTAATGGGATTTGATCTAATGCTTCATCAGAAGCTATAAAGGTGAGAGTTATCTTATATGAATCAAGATATTCTGAAGCATATCTTCTCAAGTAACTTGTCAGACTATCTGCATTGTCGAAGCGGGCATTCATTGCCCAGATGATTTCGGACATGTTTCGTACGAGGGCGTTACTGTGATCTGCTATTTTCTTAATCTGGATTGCTTCTTCGGCATCCTTGGCTTGGGTCAGTGCTTTATCGCTCAGGTATCTTATTGTAGTAAGGCCAGAGCCGAGGTCATCGTGCATTTCGGAGGCGATGCGGGTGCGTTCATGTTCGATGGCTTGTTGCTTTTCAATGATGAGGGTTTGTTCGCGGAGGAGTTGGTTTTTCTTTTCCAGCTTTCTTTGATAATATGATCTCACGGCTAAGTAACCAATTCCGGCAATGGTTAAAACGGCTAG
>DASXWI010000005.1:0-14651 GCA_036503755.1 Saprospiraceae bacterium
CATTATTGTACGTTTTTCTAATCCGCAATTTGACATTCCATCTGAAGAGTATTGCGTCGATGTAGAATTTCAATCTCTGGGAGATGATGAAGAATTGTTTGGGATGAATGTCCGTTTCTTCTATGAAGAAAGTGTTCTTGAGTTGATTGATTTCAGGGATTTTCAAGGAGCATACGATGTAGTGGGTACACCTATTCTATTTACCAGCCCTCCAACATTCGGCTATGATTATTTTGGTCTAGGTGTGCCAGGAAATAGCGCCATTGATTTTGTAAACGGAGCTATACAATTGACTGATGAGAATAGCCCGCCTTTAATCATTTCATCTACGGGTTGGACCAAACTATTTCAAGTTTGTTTTACGATCGACGCACCTGATCCGGATAGTCTGCATTTTTGTCCTTCTATTATATGGGACCTTGAACAAAATCCCGCAAATGGGGGCTACCTGTCAGGAGATGACGGTGTTGTCATTACACTCACTACAGAGGTTATTGGAGTAACTGAAGCTGCGGATGAGCAAGTCGTGCAATATAACTGGGAATATATTGGTAATGGATCTGCCCCTCCCTTTGGACAACCTGTTGAAACAGATTGCAACAACATCAGTTTCTTACCACCATTTGTCATTACTTGTCCTGCTAACATTGTTGTAGGATGTAATGAATCAACTTTGCCAGAAAGTACGGGGGAAGCCACTGCTACAGGTGGATGTACGGGTCCTCCATTTATTATTTATATAGATAGTATAAGTCCAGGTAGCTGCGGAGTTGTATCTCAACTATTTCGAACCTGGATTGCTTCAGATACCTGTGATCATGCAGACACATGCGTACAAGTGTTAACCCTTACGGATGCTGGTGCGATATATGGATCAGTGTATAATGATCTTGATGAGCCAATACCTGGAGTGGAAATCATGCTGATAGCGGATATCAATGCGAATCAATTTTTTGATACGGGAGATACCCTGTATAGCATAACGATGACAGACTCCATTTCAGGTGGATATCAATTTACCCAGGTCCCACCTTGCACTTATGTGATAAAGGAAGAATTGCCTGTTTATCATGCTTTGCTAAGTGATTATGATGAGACACCTGATCCCGATGGCAATGACCAGGCAGATGGGCCTGACCTTGAAATCCCTGTGGAATTGACACCATGCGAAATGGATAGCAATAATAAAATCAAGAATATTTTGTGTCCTTCCATTTTTCCGACATTACCAGAAACAACCATTTGTGAAAATGATATTGCCATCCTGGAGATTGAGCAGCTGAATATCGGATCAGTAACGTATGTATGGAATTTTGGAAGCGGGGCTGTACCTGCTACAGGTGTTGGTTCAGGACCTCATCCTGTCCAATACTTCGCTACACCAGAAAACCAATCCATTGGTGCATCCGTAACACTTACGCTTAGCAAGACCGGATGCCCGGATACCTCAGCACAGATTTCATTGGTTAATGTTAATAGTTATCCTGATGCTTCCATAAATGGAAGTACTATTCCGGGATGCTATTTTACAAACCGGACTTTCGTTCCTGTTCAACCTGAGATTTCAGGTGCCTTGTATCAATGGGATTTTGGGTATGGCGCCATACCTGCAAATGCAACTGGATATGGACCACATGCGGTGTATTATGATACTGCGGGTTCGAAAACAGTTACTTTATTGGTGATGCCGAACGAACCCGGAGCACAATGTCCGGATAGTTCTTCATTGAGTTTTCAGATCAATAGTTGTCCGGCCAATATTATCGGAAGTGTCAAATCATTTGATGATATCCCGATTCCCGGAGTTAATCTCCGTCTTTATACAGATGTTGACACTAATGGCATTGCAGATAATCAAACCTTCGTACGAAGTGTGTTTACTTCGAGTACAGGAAGTTATTCTATGGCATCATTAGAACCTGGTAACTACGTGATCTATGAGGTCCAACCCATCGGATGGTTTTCTTTTGATGACGGTGATTCATCCATTGACAATGATATTGTAGATAACCTGGATTCATTAGATAATCAAATTCCTGTGACGCTTCATCCTTCTGAATTGGATGGACTTAATGCCTTTGTGGAGATTCCAGTACCTGGAACGATTACCGGGTTTGTTTTCTACGACTTTAATAATGATGAATTTCCTGATCCCATTGAAGGAATAGATTCTGTACCCTTGAAACTATTTGAGGATAATGATCAAGATGGCGTTGCCGATTCAAATTTACCTGTTGATTCAGCATTGACTTTGACGAATGGTTCATTTGGATTCACAAATGTGCCAGTGGGTCATTATGTGTTAGTAGAATTCCAGGCAGCGGAATATTTTTCAGTAAAGGATTTTGATTCAAGCAACGATGGAGATGCGGTTGAAAACACAAACGAAGTTAATGATACCATCCCGCTAACCATTAACAATGATGAAACAGATCAGCATAATTATTTTATTGATGGCTTGGGATGTGGGCGAGTCGTGTTAAATACAGCAGATGATGGTTCAGGTTCTTTTCGTGATATTCTAGAATGTGCTTCTGAAAATGATACCATATTTTTTCATCCATCACTAGCGGGAGCTACAATTGCCATCCATTCAGCCCGAATAGCGATTGACAAAAACATTGTAATATTCTCCAATGCTGTTCCAAGGATCACATTGACTTCACAGATAGCAGGGTTTTTTGATATCGTGTCTGAAAGTGATGTGAAGATGAAAGGACTTGATATGATCAGTGGTCTTTCAGGAAATAGTGGTGCGGTATTTAATAATAATGGAAAGTTGACGCTGGAAGATATTAATATACTTCGTAACCCATTATTACCTTTTGATCAATACCTGATCTATAACGCGCCCGCCAGCCAGCTTTTCCTTATTGGAAATTGTCTCCTGGAATCGGAATAGTCTCTTGCTTATTTAAACCCATTATTTTTTCTGATAACTGGCTAAGGTTAGAATTCACCTGCATTTCAGATTTCATTAGATCCTTAAGACTGATCTGGTCGAGTAATTTATCCATGTTCCATTGCAGGATACTCCATAGTGATCGCAATGAACAATCCACACTGTTAGTACATAAAGAAAGTGTACCGGCATGGTTGCCACAGAATTTTTCATCATAAATGGCTCCCCCCATAGCCCTAAGGACATGGTTTATTTTAATTTCTTGAGTGGACATGGCCAGAACATATCCTCCTCTCTGCCCACGTATACTTTGAATAAAACCAGCTAGCCTGAGTGATCTTGTCAGCTTTGCAGCGTAAGCTTGGGAGATATCCTCAAGTTCACTAATCTGGGATAGGTTTAATCCTTCCTCCGGATGCGCTTTGGCGATCTGGAGAAGAATCCTTAATCCATATTCATCAGATGCTGAAATCTTCATTGTCGTTGTTTTAAAACATGTCCAAAGCCATTTTGGCTTCATCACTCATTCTTTCTTTATTCCATGCAGGGTCCCAAACCAATTTCAACTCCACATCTTTAACAAATGGTAGTCGCAACAATCTCTCCTGTACCTCGAGTGGAAGACTTCCAGCTACTGGGCAGGCTGGTGAAGTAAGGGTCATTGTTATGCTGACCTTACCCTCATGATCAATTTCCAAAGTATAAATCAACCCTAGTTCCCAGATGTCAACCGGAATCTCAGGATCATAGATTTCCTTGATTTGACTGATCATTAAGTCCCGATAGGCTTCAGGTGATGTTGTATTCTCTTTCTGTTCTCCCAATTGCCGGGCATACGATTTAATGTGTTGCACCATGCTCATCAATCCATTCGAACGGGTTGGAGAGAGGTGGGCTTTCAACCCGATGGCATCGATAAAATGCAAATCTGCATTTTCAATATCAATAGCTTTCTGACCATTCAATACTTTAATGAGCAAAGCAATTATTCCTTTGGTGATTACAGCATCACTATCCGCCTGCAAGTATATTCTTCCATCCTTTTCAGAAGCATGGAGCCATACTTTGGATTGACATCCCTTAACAAGGTGTAAGTCTGTTTTGTATTGCGGATCGAGTGGAGCGAGTGATTTACCCAGGTCTATAAGGTACTCATACTTGTCTGACCAATCCGTGAATTGAGAAAAGTCCTCAATCACTTTCTCCTGTTCATGTGCGATCGCAGAAACTGCTGTTTGCATCACGAAAGTATTTTAATGGCTTTGCGTGTCGCCTTCACCAGGTTCTCCACTTCTGCTTCTGTATTGTATATAGCAAAGGATGCCCGGATTGTACCAGGAATACCCAATGCCTCCATAAGGGGTTGCGTACAATGATGGCCTGTGCGAACAGCAATGCCCTGCTGATCGAGAAGCGTACCAACATCAAAAGGATGCAATCCCTCTATATTGAAAGAATAGACTGAAGCCTTTGAAGGTGCTCTTCCAATGGTGATCATACCCGGAATGGATTCCATAGCTTCAGTGCAAAGTTTCAATAAGTGTTGTTCGTGTTCAATTGCAGCAGGTCTGTCCAATTGCTGTATATAATCACAAGCTGCTGCAAGACCGATGGCCCCAGCTATATCCGGTGTTCCGGCTTCAAATTTGAAGGGTAATGTATTATATGTAGTACCAGACCATTTTACTTCTTTGATCATTTCACCACCACCGTGAAATGGAGGAAGTTCATTCAGCCATGAGGATTTACCATAGAGAATTCCCATGCCCGTTGGCCCATACATTTTATGGCTTGAAAAAACATAGAAATCAACATCCAGTTCCTTTACGTCAATTGGTATATGGGGTGAAGCCTGGGCTCCATCCAATAAAACAGGAATCCCATGTTGATGGGCTATTGAAATGATGTCTTTTACCGGGTTTATTGTGCCAAGTGCATTGCTTACATGAGCGACAGCGACAAGTTTTGTTTTTTCAGAAAGATTCTTTTGATACCAATTTAAATCAAGGGTTCCATCTTCGAATACCGGAATAACCTTGATCGTTGCGTTTTTCATTCCGCAAACTATCTGCCAGGGAACAATATTGCTATGATGTTCCATTCCTGAAAGGATGATTTCATCTCCTTCCTTTAATCGGGACAGTCCAAAGGTATAGGCTACAAGATTTATAGATTCTGTGGTGCCGCGTGTGAAGATGACCTCTGATTCATGTGGGGCACCAATAAAACCAGCAATGCGACGTCTGGCAGATTCAAAAAGCTCAGTTGCTTCCTGGCTCAATGTATGAACTCCTCTGTGTACATTAGCATGCGTGTTTCTGTAATAATGATCCATGCTGTCTAAGACCTGGATTGGTTTCTGACTCGAAGCAGCGTTATCCAGGTAAACTAATGGTGCGCCGTGAATCGTTCGGTTCAGAATTGGAAAGTCCCTTCTGATAAGTTCAGCATTAAAAGTTTTAGTAACCGATCCTAAGGGCTTGGTCGTCATATATCCAGGGACATTCTTGAGCGTATATAATCACGAAGTGGGATGTTTGGCATCATGTCCAGTACCTGCGCAAGAAAAGCTGCTTTCAGCATATGTTGTGCTGTGGATTGATCTATTCCGCGGGCCTTAAGGTAGAAGAGTGCTTTTTCATCCAATTGACCAATAGTAGCGCCGTGACTACATTTTACATCATCAGCAAAGATTTCTAATTGGGGTTTGCTATTCATCACAGCAAAAGGGGAGAGCACGAGCGTATCATTTTGCTGATAAGCATTTGTCTTTTGGGCATCAGGATAAACAAATACTTTTCCATTAAAGGCGGCAGAAGCCTGGTCATCAATTATTCCTTTGAAACACTCATGACTTTCACAATGTGGAACTTTATGGTGTATGCTTGTTTGATGATCGATGGATTGTTTTTTCTTGGCTATATAACCCGCCTGAAGTGAAGTAAAAGTATTTGACTCGTTCAGGTCAATGTTGATTGTGTTCCGGATGAGGTCTCCACCAAAATCAAATCCAAAAGCGTCATAGCGACTGTCTCTTTCCTGGGTCACTGCTAGTTTATAGACCAGGCTTTGTGTTTCAGGTAAATCTTGCCAGCGGATTTGGGTAAGACTTGCATTTTTATCGAGTGAGATGTAACCAGATAAATTTATAAATCCTTTTGAGGTAGGTACTGCGGTTTCAGTATTTCGTTCAAATCGTTCAACTACAGTTAGAGCACTTCCTGATCCAACCCGGATGAAATAAGAAGGATGCGAAAAAGAAATATCCTTGGAATCATGGAGGTACCGTATTTCTATGGGTTTATCGAGCGATAAATTTTTGGGCACATCCATAAAAAAGCCACCGTATTGAAAAGACAGGTTCAACAATTCGAATGCGTTATTGGCGGTGGGTTGGTCAGGACTTATCCAATTTAAAATATCCTGGCCAAGCGTAGCATCTTGTAAAATTTCATGCAGGGACAGGATGATGATGCCGGATTGTTTCAAATCGGGTGAAATGTTTTCCTGGATTACTTTTCCGTTGAGAACCGGGATGATATAGGTGTCGAGCCCTGCGATGTCTGGCACATTAACCTGTTTGACTTCAGTAGCCAGTTTATATTCCGGAGAAATCAGCCTCTGTACAGCCGTATATTTCCAGTCTTCGTGTTTACGATCCGGAAATTGTACTTGTTTGAGTAAATCAAAAGATTTCTGGTGCAGGTTGTGCAATACACTTCCTTTACTTCCATTGAGCCTTGATTCGTGATCACGGAAAATTAATTCCAGGTGATCCATAATCTTTTCCTGCGCTTCCATCGAACGTTTGTGAATTTAAACAGACATAGTGTTTGATTCCCGGATCCAATCATATCCTTCATCCTCTAATTTATACGCGAGGGACTTATCGCCTGTCAACAGGATTTTACCATTGGATAGTACATGAACATAATCCGGAATGATATGATTGAGCAACCTTTGATAATGTGTGACGATCATAAACGCACGATCCTCACTTCGAAGCCTGTTGACACCTTCAGCCACAATTCTTAGGGCATCAATGTCCAGACCTGAATCGGTTTCATCCAGTATGGCCAATTTTGGTTCCAGCAAAGTCATTTGCAGGATTTCATTCCGCTTCTTTTCCCCGCCGCTAAAGCCATCATTCAAGGATCTCTTTAGTAGCGTTTCATCCATTTCAATTGCAGTCATCCTGGACCGGATAAACTTGAGCATTTCCAATGCATTGAGCTCAGGCAATCCCTGGTATACTCTCTTGGCATTAATAATACTCTTCAAAAAATTGGAATTGCTTACACCTGGTATTTCTACAGGGTATTGGAAGGCCAGGAAAACTCCGGCAAGAGACCGTTGATCAACTTCCATATTCAACAGGTCTTCTCCCTCATATTCAACGGAGCCTGATTCAATGGTGTATTCTTCACGCCCGGCCAGAACATTTGCAAGTGTGCTTTTGCCTGAACCATTCGGGCCCATGATCGCATGCACTTCTCCTTTGTTAATGGTCATGTTTATGCCATTCAGAATGGGCTTGCCATCAATCGAAACATGTAAATCCTTTATGCTTAATAGCGGTTTCATCCTTTGTTTATTATATGCTTTGTTATCCTACACTTCCTTCCAGGCTGATAGCAAGAAGTTTTTGAGCCTCAACGGCAAATTCCATTGGTAACTCATTAAAAACTTCTTTGCAATACCCATTGACAATCATATTTATGGCATCTTCTTCACTGAGGCCACGTTGCTTGCAATAAAACAACTGGTCTTCACCGATTTTAGATGTGGTTGCTTCATGTTCTACGCGAGCATTCGGGTTATCCACTTCGAGATAGGGAAAGGTATGAGCACCACATTTATCTCCCATCAATAAGGAGTCGCATTGTGAAAAATTCTGTGCGCCATCTGCTCGCTTTCCAATTTTCACCAGACCGCGATAGGAATTATTGCTGTGTCCTGCAGATATCCCTTTTGAAATAATGGTACTCCGGGTATTCTTTCCAAGATGTATCATTTTCGTGCCGGTATCTGCCTGTTGATAGTTGTTAGTTACGGCAACAGAATAAAATTCACCTACAGATTCATCTCCTTTCAGGATACAGCTTGGATATTTCCAGGTAATGGCAGAACCGGTTTCAACTTGTGTCCAGGAGATTTTCGATTTATATCCGGCGCACATACCCCGTTTGGTCACAAAATTATAGATACCCCCTTTGCCATCCTTATCTCCAGGATACCAGTTTTGAACCGTTGAATACTTCACGAAAGCTTCATCTAAAGCGACGATCTCCACTACAGCGGCATGGAGTTGATTTTCATCACGCATTGGTGCTGTGCATCCTTCGAGGTAGCTGACGTAGCTGCCTTTCTCGGCAACAATAAGGGTCCTTTCAAATTGACCTGTATTCGCAGCATTAATCCTGAAATAGGTTGACAATTCCATCGGGCATCGCACTCCTGCAGGGATGTAACAAAACGAGCCATCACTGAAGACTGCAGAATTGAGTGCTGCGAAATAATTATCATTTGAGGGTACTACACTGCCCAGGTACTTTCTTACCAATTCTGGATGTTCATGCACAGCTTCACTAAACGAAGAGAAAATGATTCCCATTTCCGCTAATTCCTTCTTGAAAGTTGTGGTGACAGATACGCTATCTACGACGGCATCAACTGCAACTCCAGCCAATACTTTCCTTTCTTCAAGAGGAACCCCCAGCTTATCAAACATTTTGAGCAATTCAGGATCTGCTTCATCCAGGGAGCCTAATTTCTTTTTAGGTGCGGCATAATAAATGATGTCCTGATAATTGATCGGAGGGTACTTGACATTTGGCCATTTTGGCTCTGTCATGGTTAACCAGTGCTTATAGGCAGCAAGTCGCCATTCCAAAAGCCATTCCGGTTCATTTTTCCGAAGGCTGATCGCACGAACAGTTTCTTCGGAAAGACCTTTAGGAAAGGTATCCGTTTCCAAAGGTGAGGACCAACCATACTTATATTCAGTTTGGGTGTGAACCTCCAGCGTCTGCATGCTATCACTCATATTGGCATTGATATTGGACCGCAAAGGTCGTTATTCTTATACAAAAAAGTATACTATCATCAGACAAAAAATAAGGCCCATTGGTTCATTTGTTCAGCGTGGTCAAAACGAATAGGAAAAGCAATCAAATAGCCAAAGCCAGGCTCTTTTTAAAGGCGATTTGAAGAAAATTGATTCTTTGTAGATAGCAGATATTCAATAGCATATAGGCTTTGACTTGAAGTATTAAATAAGGTAATGATTGAGGGATAAACTAAAATTCCCAAAGTAGGGCGTACATCTTTAATAGGTAACTTACCAGATAATAAAACCATATACATTACGGTTTTTTCTATATTTACACCGCAACCATGAGTAATTCCGGAGTCACTCAACGATTTTTAGAATGCCTGGAAGGGCTGGTCGCTGATGGAAAAGTCAGGTCTAAAAGGCATTTTGCCATGACCATAGGGTATCACGCCCAGGGAATCTCAGAAATGGTGGCCAATAGGCGAGAAGTGCCACTTGACTTGATCGAAAAAGCAGTGAAAACTTTTCGTTTCAACCCGGTTTATTTGTTTTCCGGAACAGGAAACCTATTTAGCAATCCAATAGAAGATGATGGTCTTCGATTACGTAACCTAACGGTCGTCACAGATAATAAAGGAGATGAACGTATTCTTCATATACCCTACCCAGCGCAGGCAGGTTATGTAAGATCGTTAAATGATCCAATCTTTCTAAGTGATTTGCCAACGTATCAATTACCTGGTTCACAGTTCAGGTCAGGTACTTATCGTTCTTTTGAGATAGCAGGCTCATCCATGGAGCCCGTTTTTATGCCCGGTGATATTGTGATCGCTGCATACATTGAGCCTAAATATTGGGAGCAAGCTGTAAAACAAGGCCAGATCTATATTGTCGTTACCCAACAGGATATCGTTATCAAACGAATTAATAACTTCCTCAAAAATCTCAAACAACTTGAGTGTTGTTCAGACAATAACGAGTTTGAGACCTATTCCATTGAAGCAGGGGATATTCTGGAAATCTGGAAGCCAAGCTTGAAACTCACCAAATTTATTGAGCAACCTATTTCCAGGTTAAATACAATTTCGATAACCGAACAATTGCAAGTGCAACAACGAATGCTGGAAAGCCTGCAGCAGCATCTTACAAGTGTTAAGGTTTCCTGATTCCCATTTTTTTAACCTGTGATAAGATACAATTCCGCGAGATAATCGCAATTTGGCCTTTTGTTGGTAATTTTACGATATGAGAATCACAGGCAAAGTAGTATATCTGTCTTTTGAAGGCGGAGCCTATGGAATCATTGATCAGCATGGGAGGAAATTCTTACCCATCAATATGCCCAATCAATTGAAAAAGGATGGTGCAGAAGTGACTTGCAGTATCCGGCCTGCTGATGTCGTATCGATGGTGATGTGGGGCGAACCTGTCTATATTAATTCCTTCGAGACTATCTAAAATGCAATCTACCTTGCTTCTTGTGAAGCCTTTCCATAAAGGCAGCTTTTCCATTGTTCTGTCTTTTCTTCTCTGCTTCGTGTTTTGTTTGCTTTTTATTTTTCCGGTAGAAGCTCAGCTACCTGAAGGTTTTATCAGGGAACGAATTGCCACGGGCTTAAATCCAACTTCAATAGTAGTAGCACCTGATGGCAGGATTTTTATCACTGAAAAGAATGGTGTCATCCGGATCATTAGAGATGATGTCATACTTGAAGCACCTTTTCTAAAAGTTGAAGTCGATGATTCGAATGAACGTGGGCTTGGTCATATGGTGCTTCACCCTGACTTCGATCAGAATGGGTATTATTATGTCTTTTACGCGGTCCCTGGATTGCGCCATAACAGGATTAGTAGGTTTACAGCAAATGGTGACAACACAATACCAGGTAGTGAGATGATCATACTCGAACTTGATGAAGGTGGCGAGATCCATAACGGTGGAGATATGGTCTTCGGATTTGATGGTTACCTCTATGTAGCTTCTGGTGATGGTGGACAAAACTGGAATGGGGAAGATCTTGGATCAACGAATGGTAAAATCCTTCGCATCGATGAGTTTGGGAACCCACATCCTGAAAATCCGTGGTATAATTTAAATTATAGGCGAGCTAATATGGTGTATGCCTATGGGTTGAGGAATCCTTTCACGATTACACTTCATCCAATTACAGGTCAAATATTCGCAAATGATGTCGGAGGCTCCAGGTTTGAAGAAGTGAATGTTATAGAACAAGGCGGATTTTTTGGATGGCCAAAAGTCGAAGGAATGCGTACGAATGAAGTAGTTCCTTCAGAATACAAAGACCCTTTGTTTCAGTATTCTCATACCAATGGCTATTGTGCAATTGTTGGCGCTACATTTTATTTACCGGAAGTGCAACAGTTTCCGACCCATTATCTTGGAAGATATTTTTACAGTGATTATTGTACAGGAAATATCAGGATGTTGGATCCGGAAACAGGCCAGGATAAAGGTGCATTTATTACGGATGGTGACCGGGTGATTGATCTCGATATTTCTTCCAATGGGAGCTTATACTATTTAGAAAGAAAGGGATTGGGGGATGGCTCACCGGAAGATAATACCGGCACCAACGAGGGCACTTTATGGAGGGTTTCTTTTACTGGAAGTGGGGCACCATTTATTTCGATACAGCCCTCTTCAGTTTTACATGCTGTTGGAGAAGATGCTTCATTTCACGTTGTAGCCTCTGGAGCAGTTCCGCTCA
This sequence comes from Saprospiraceae bacterium, assembly GCA_036503755.1. Taxonomy (GTDB): domain Bacteria; phylum Bacteroidota; class Bacteroidia; order Chitinophagales; family Saprospiraceae; genus Opimibacter. The sequence goes on from DASXWI010000005.1 coordinate 11,687, forward strand.
CTTATAACTGGTTCATCAATGGTGAAGAGTTGAATGCTGTTGATGGTTCTTCTTTGACAATAAACTCAGTGACTCTTGATCAGGATTCATCTGTCATCCGTGTGGAAATAATGAATGCTTTTGGATTGCTGTCTTCAGAAGAAGTATTATTGCGAGTCACCTCTAACCACCGGCCAGAACCAATAATCTCATCACCTGTCCCAGGGGGCAAATATTATGCGGGTCAGCCTATTGTTTTTTCCGGGTATGCGGAAGATATTGAAGATGGTACAATACCTGCAACTTCAATTAGTTGGAAAATAGATTTTCATCATGGCACACACTCACACCCTGCGTTATCATGGTCAAGTGGTGTGATGTCAGGTGAATGGATAGCTCCCGCTCTCGGCGAAACTTCAGCTGAAGTTTGGTACCGCGTTTACCTGAAGGCCACGGACAGTGAAGGATTTTCCAAAATAACCTATACAGATGTCTTTCCTCAACTTGGGAAAATAAACGTCGCGTCGATTCCTGATGGACTAGTGATAAATCTTGATGGCTCACCATTAAATGCACCTTATGAAATAGAAGGCGTTCAAGGTGTAAGTCGATTTATTACCTCCCCCTATAAGCAGGTAAAAGGAGATAGTGTATATTTTTTTAATTCCTGGACGGATGGATCTGTACTCTTTAACAGGGAGATAAAAGCATCGCCTGAGTCTCAGACTTTTACTGCAAAATTTGATGGTATCCGCAATGGAAAGGGAATAGGGTTGACTGCCTATTATTATGATAACAGCGAATTCGCTGGTGAACCTGTAGCTGTAGCCATTGATTCATTGCTTGATCATCAATACTTGTTAAGAGCACCTTATGCTGGTGTGCCGGAGGATAATTTCGGAATCGTGTGGAAAGGGTATATACTACCCTACAAAAGTGGTGTTTATGACTTTACAGTTTTTGCTGATGATGGCGTATTTGTGGAAGTAAATGGAAATGTGATTATCCAGGATTGGGAAGCTGGAGTGCATCATGAAACCGGATCCATATTTCTGGAACAGGGCCGTCTCTATCCCATCCACATCAGGCTTTATGAATATTTATATGGAGCCCAATTAAGATTAAGATGGTCAACTCCTGATTTTCCGGAAGAAGTAATTTCAACTTCACAGTTATATCCTGATGATTTTTTATCCTCACCAACTGTTTCTGAAATCATTTCAATTGAAGTTTTAAACACTGATGATCTCAATATCCGTATTGAAAGTTATAAGGAAATGTACCTGGATGTAGACATTATTGCCGCAAATGGAATTGTCATGGATTATCCCGAGATTAAAGTAGACATAGGCTTGAATACATTGAATATTGACACACATTCCCTTACTGCTGGAGTTTATTATCTACGAACCAAAGATTTAGAAAGTGGGAAAGTCATTACAACAACATTTGCTAAACTTCAATAAGCGAATTAACGATTCGTATCTGGCAGGATTAATTGGGATTTTTGTTTTTCAACAAACCAGGCTGCAAACCTTGCTAACGTAGTATTTACCTTATCCTCGTTTTCCAGAAAACCTGACAAGTATTTTTCGACAAATTGGGTGTCAAAATTTCCTGACCTGAAAGCAGGATGTGTAATGGCAAATTTTCCAAATTCCAATGTGGTTTCAATCCCTTCAATTTCATAATCCTGGATGGCCAGTTTCATTTTTTCTATCGCTTCACTTCTTGTGGATGCATGGACAATGAGTTTAGCAATCATCGGGTCGTAATGAATCGGTATATCCATTCCTTCTGTATATCCATCGTCTACACGAATACCTTCCCCTTGTGGCGGCCTGTACCTGGATAATGTGCCAGTTGTTGGAATAAAACCACCAATCGTATCTTCAGCATAGACTCTTAATTCCAATGCATGACCGTTTATCATGAGATCTTCTTGCGCAATAGAAATGGGATGGTTTTCTGCTATCCGGATTTGCATTTCAACGAGGTCAAGTCCTGTAATCATTTCAGTGACAGGATGCTCAACCTGAAGACGTGTATTCATCTCAAGGAAATAGTGATTCCCATCTGAGTCAACCAAAAACTCAACTGTTCCTGCTCCAGAGTAATTGCAAGACCGCGCCACCATAACGGCATCTTCTCCCATCTGCTTTCTCTTTTCTTCAGTCAATATAGAGGATGGTGCTTCTTCAATGACTTTTTGATGGCGTCTTTGAATAGAACACTCTCGTTCAAAAAGATAAATCGTGTGATCATGGTTGTCTGCCATAACCTGGATTTCTATGTGTCTAGGAGAGGTGACATACTTTTCAATAAACACAGAGCCATCACCGAAGGACGCCAGAGCTTCGCTCATAGCTCTTTCAACTTGTGGAGCAAGTTCATCAGCTTCCTGAACGATCCGCATTCCTTTACCTCCTCCTCCTGCAGCGGCCTTGATCAACAAAGGATAGCCTATTCCAGAACCCACCTTAATCGCTTCTTTTATATCTCCAATGGCAGTATCCGTTCCAGGAACCATTGGTATATTAAATTGCTTAGCGGCTCTTTTGGCTTCCAGTTTATTGCCCATGATCCTCATGCTGTGTGCAGATGGACCGATGAAAATGATTCCTGCTTTTTCTACAGCTTGAGCAAACTGATCGTTTTCACTTAAAAATCCGTAACCTGGATGAATAGCATCAGCGCCACTTTCCTTTGCCGCCCGAATGATTTTATCCATATTAAGATAAGACTCACGTGAAGGAGGAAGGCCAATACAAATGGCCTGGTCGGCCATGATGACATGTGGACTAGTCCGGTCTGCTTCGGAAAATACAGCTACGGTTTCAATCCCTAACCGCTTGCAGGTGCGTATGATTCTTACTGCAATTTCCCCACGATTGGCTATTAATACCTTTTTAATTGGTCGGATCATTGGCGAAAAATAAACTTAATCCTCGAATAAAGCTGTCAGCTGTCAGCTGTCAGCTCTCAG
>DASXWI010000006.1:0-4659 GCA_036503755.1 Saprospiraceae bacterium
CATCCTCGATATTCGCGAAGGCAACAAGAAAGCATACGTAGAACAGCCTCTTGAGCCCACCATGGCGGCCGATCCCGTCCTCGCCTTCGTCTCCCGCGAACAAATTGAACGTATGATCAGTGACACAGAACGCAAGATGAAAGATGCCGCGAAGGACCTGGATTTTATTACAGCTGCGCAGTATAGGGATGAGATGCTGGCGCTGAAGAAAAGACTGAAATAAGCTGTCAGCTACCAGCTACCAGCTACCAGCTACCAGCTTTTTTAATTAGTTAAATTAAGAAAAAAGAGACTGGGGCGGTCATATTTTCTACTTTTCAAGACACTATAGAAATGAGGAAGTATTTCTTCCAAAAAAATCATTTCTAATGCAGAATTATAAAAACTTGATGGTTTGGCAGAAAGGCCATCAATTGACTCTTGAGGTATACAAAGTCACCAAAGTATTTCCAAATCATGAATTGTATGGGTTGACATCACAGTTGAGAAGAGCTAGTTCATCCATTCCAACAAATCTTTCTGAAGGCACAGGTAAATTAACTGATCTTGATTTCAGACGTTATGTAAGTACTGCCTTCGGTTCTTCAAACGAAGTCGAGTATTTGATATTCCTAGCCTATAGTTTGAATTACATGTCAGAGGCAGATTTTGAAAAACTGGATACTCTTTCAAAAGAAGTAAAGAAAATGCTCTATGGATTAATCAGTAAATTGGGTAAACGAATTTTTACCACCTTTCTTTGTTTAGGATTTATCCTGTTTGGTTGCATCCATTTTCTTATTTGAAAAACCTTGAACCATTTCCCAGGTAGCTGGCGGCTGGAAGCTGGGAGCTAAAAGTTGCTTGATCTTTATGAATTAATTAAGCATATAATGTCGTACAATCAAAAACTAGCTGACAATTTCACCCACCGTTGGAAACTCCGTTTCTGGATGCTCTCCCATCTCCCTATGGGCATGCTCACGGGGATGCGAATTCAGTCGATTGATGAAAATGGATGCGTGGTGGTGCTGAAGGAGCGATGGTGGATCCGCAACCCATTTGGGTCTGTCTTTTGGGCAGTTATGGGCATGGCAGCCGAATTGAGTACCGGGGCCCTGGTCTATGTATATGCCGTAAAAGGGGTCAAATTCATCCTCGTGGGGGTGGAGGGGACATTTTTTAAGAAGGTGAAAGGTAAAAGTTACTATTTTTGTCAGGCTGGGCAAGAAGTGTTGCGGTTGACAGAACAGATACGAGACGCCGGGGATTCCGGCGATGTTATTATGCCGGTCCTGGTCAAAGATGCCGGTGATCAGTTGCTAGCCGAGTTCTCCTTTCGATGGCAACTCCGAAAACCTATGATTTAAAATACCTCTTTATTACTCCTGGACAATCACGGGGAAAGTGTTTTTATTTTTTTGATTTAAGATTATTGTTGGTATTAAAAAACAAGTAAGATGAAGATTGGAGTATTTATTGACGCCGAGAACATCAGGCGAAGCGGAGGTTATGGCATTCGGTATGACGTGCTCAGAGATTATGTATCCCAATATGGTGATGCCATCAGGCTCAATTCCTATATGTCGATTGATGAGGCCCGGATGCGCACGGACTATGAATATAAAGACCGGACAAACGGCTTTTTAAGCATTGTACGCAGCTATGGATTCAAAGTGATCACAAAAGCAATTAAATGGTTTGAAGATGATGAAGGCCAACGAATCGGGAAAGCCAATGCTGACCTCGATATGGCCGTGGATATGCTATTGCAGAGTCAGCACCTTGATACAATTTACCTGCTTACAGGAGATGGCGATTTCAAGAGAGTCGTGCAGGCATTGCAAAACATGGGTATCCGTGTAGAGATCGTTGCTTTCCGATATATCAGTCGTGATTTATTGCATGAAGCTGATCAGTTTTTATCAGGATATTTAATTCCTAACCTGCTACCTGTCCTTGATCAGAAACCCGAGGATTGGGGAGCCATTGGTACCCGGGCGAGAGGATATTGTTATTCTGTACAAGATGGTTATGGATTTATGAAGTACCTCGACATCGATCTTCGTTCATGGCGCGATATCTTCTTCCACTTCTCCCAATTACCAGAAAGACATTATGTCAATCTCGATGATGTATTCGAATTTACCATCGATGAATCACCGAGAGCTGAAGGTGGGATATTAGCTACAAAGATGCAGTTGTTGCATACGAGACATTACATTGCGGATAAAGGAGAGAAAGCACCTGCTGCGCAGTAGCAAGGAGCAAGGGGCATGGAGCAAGGAGTGGTAATCGATATTCAGTAATCGGTATTCGGTAATTAGTTCGGAATTCGATATTCAGTATTCGTTATTCAAAACAGCATCTTTGGATTCTAATAACAGATTAAAAGATGGTTTCTTCGTAGCATCTCCTTGCCCCCTTGCTCCTTGCCCTTTGCAAAAAGTCATTTGACTTTTTCAAGAAACTCTTCCTCTGTAAAAATCTCAACAGTTCCGAGTTTCCTTGCTTTGTCAAGTTTGGATCCTGCATTCTCACCGACGACGAGGATGTCGAGATTGCCGCTGACAGCACTGATGTTTTTTGCACCATTAGCTTCCGCAAGTTCTTGAGCTTCTTTTCTACCCATTTGAGTAAGGGTGCCTGTAAAGAGAATCGTCTTTCCGGAAAAAACACCATCTGTGATAAGTTCTTTAGGCTTATCGAGTTGTGTTTGTTGCAGATTGACGCCCGCAGCCTCCATTTCCTGGAGCATCTCTACATTGTGCTTGTGATTAAACCACTTCGTTGCATTTTGCGCAACAACAGGACCAATGTCTTTGATGGAGGTGTAGTTTTCAATTGTCCAGTCTGCCAGATCCAGGACATGATTTACTTTTTCTGCAATTAGTTTCGATGCCCGTTGACCTAAATGATGTATGCTAAGACTGTGCAGCAATCGGTGTATGGGATTTGATTTTGCCTTTTCTATGGATGCCTTGAGTTTGTCAGCAGATTTTTTTCCAAATCCTTCCAGGCCTGCAATCTGATCATAGTCTAACCGATAGATATCAGCTATGTTTTTAATCCAACCAAGTTCGTAGAAACGAAGGATATATTTTTCTCCAAAACCATCAATATCCATAGCATCTTTGGATACATGAAAGATCAGGCGTTGCAGGATCTGGGCTTTGCATTCGAAGTTGGGGCAACGCCATGCAGCTTCGTCTTCTTCACGGACAAGCTTTGTATTGCAAGAAGGACAATGAGTAGGGTAGGCAACCTTTTTTTCCTTGCCTGATCTTAACTCTGGAAGAGATTTGACTATGTACGGTATCACATCACCTGCTCTTTCGATCAGCACCTGGTCGCCGATCCGGATATCTTTTGAAGTAATAAAGTCTTCGTTGTGCAGCGATATGGAGGCTATAGTTACACCGGCGAGCGATACCGGGGCTACTTTCGCCACTGGTGTGATCGAACCGATTTTTCCAATCTGGTATTCGATGTCGAGCAATTTGGTAGTCGCTTGTTTGGCCTGGAATTTATAAGCAATGGCCCATCTCGGATGATGGCTGGTATACCCGCACATAACCTGCAGATCAAAGGAATCTACCTTGATGACCATGCCATCAATCTCGTAAGGATAATCATCACGGATCTCTGCCCAGTGATTGCATTGATCGATGACATCCTGTATGCCATGGCATAACTTCTTTTCACCACGCGATACCTTGAAACCAATGTTGCCCAGGAAATCTATTGCGTCATGATGTGATTTGATCGCGGGCAATACATCTTTTCCGTTTTTGTCGACTGCATAACCTAATTGAAATATAAATGCATCGAGTTGACGTCGTGCAGTTTCAGAAGGATCTTTGGTACGCAATCCTCCGGTGGCACTGTTACGTGAATTAGCCAGCAGGGTAAGGCCTTCTTCTGCACGAAATTTATTGATGGCTTTAAATCTGTCTTTGGAGATAACCGCTTCCCCTCTTACTTCAGCACGAAATATACCTTTTGTTGAAAAAGCAGCTTCAAGTGGTAAGGATTTTATCGTGCGTGATTGAATCGTGATTTCTTCTCCTTGTTCACCATTGCCTCGCGTGGCAGCTCTTACAAGCAAATCATTTTCATACACAAAAGCTACACTACCGCCATCAAATTTTGGTTCGACCGTGTAGGTAATCTTATCAAGTTCAGTGAGTTTTCTGACTTGTGTATCAAACTTGATCAGGTCATCTGCATCGTAAGAGTTGTCTAGCGAAAGCATTGGGGTAAGATGTTTCACGGTTGCGAAATCATCTGTAAGATCACTGGACACTCTTTTCGTTGGAGAATTAGCGGTCGCATTAGCGGGATATTTCTTTTCGAGATTCTCCAGTAACTTATAGAGCTGGTCATATTCAAAATCGCTGACCAGGGGATCATTCAGGACATAGTAGCGGTATTCATGAAAGCGAACGAGTTCTTCAAGGACAGGTATATCCGCAGGATCAAGCTTGCCTGCATCTTTTATGGTGAGGTATTTTTTAGAATCCTCAAAGAATGATTGTTGTTGTTTGGTGGTATACCGCATGCTATTGTTTCATATTGGTGGGGTGAATTTACATCGAAAATGCTTTTTGCGCAGTAAGCGCAAATGCTTAAATGCTTATAAAGCTTATAAAGCTTATGAAGCTTATGAAGCTTATAGGC
>DASXWI010000007.1:0-1675 GCA_036503755.1 Saprospiraceae bacterium
ATATTCCTGTCTGCCAAATGAAACAGGCGGCATTGTGGATGACATGCTTGTCTACCGCTTGCCCGAAGATATGTGTGCAGAAGGCGAACAGGCTTTTATGCTTGTAGTCAATGCTTCAAATATCCACAAGGACTGGGATCATATTCAGCAATATGCTTCAGCTTTTGATACAAGAATTACAGACATTTCTGACAAGACCGGCTTACTTGCGGTACAAGGACCATTAGCAAAAGCATTGCTACAACCCCTCACGGAAGTTGATCTAGATTCCATTCCTTATTATCATTTTGCAAAAGGTACATTAGCTGGTATTGAAAACATTATCATCTCTGCTACAGGATACACCGGTTCAGGAGGATTTGAATTGTATGTAGAAAGTAACCATCTTGTTTCGTTATGGGACACCATCATGGGACTTGATCATCCTGTTCGTCCTGTGCCGGCAGGACTTGGTGCCCGCGATACACTGAGACTTGAGATGGGATATTGCCTATATGGAAATGATATTGATGACACTACTTCTGTTATTGAAGCGGGTCTCGGCTGGATCACCAAGCTGAATAAAAAAAGCGAGTTTCCTTCCCAAGGCATTTTCCAAAAACAGAAGAAGAGTGGTGTTGAGAAAAAACTGGTTGGCTTTGTCGTAGATGATCGCCGGGTACCAAGACATGGTTATCCTGTATGTGATGCTAATGGTGAAGAAATAGGCGTCGTGACAAGTGGTACTTTATCCCCTACCCTACAGATTTCGCTCGGCATGGCATACGTCCCAACTTCTTACGCTACTGTGGATTCAAAATTTCATGTAAAGGCTGGTTCTAAAATGCTCGAAGCCCGTGTGGTGTCATTGCCTTTTGTGGATATAAACAATATTTGATTTTCAAATTGTATTCCTCGTTATTAAATATGTAATCAGATCCCAAATAGCTAACCCTGCATGAAACTCTTTCCGTTTAAAGCCATTTATCCACATGAAGACCTGATCGCATCTCCGGATTCCTTTTTTGGAAGTGTTCGTGATGATTATAGTGAGTATTACAGAAATGGTTTTTTTGACGAGTCGGATATTGCTGCTTTTTACATCATGGAAATCAAGTCGGGCACACGCGTACATTCCGGCATAGTGGCTTGTCTTGATATCGGGGATTATACAAAAGGAAAAATCGTCAGACACGAAGAGACAATTGCGAGCAGTGAACAGGCAATGCTTAAAATCTTGTTGCAACGAGGAGCCATGGTAAAGCCTGTTCTCCTTTGTCACCCTGTGATCAAAGAGATTTCCGCTGAAATCACAAAGCAAAAAAAGAAACGGAAACCTTTTATTGAATTTACCACGACCTCCGGACCACATCATTACACGTTGTACCAGATTCCTCAGAAAGAAGGTGTGGATTTGGCCAACTTGTACAAATCACTCGTCCCGCGTGTGTATATCGCTGATGGTCACCATCGATGTAGTACAGCAGAAAAATTATTGAAACTCCAGGGCGGTAAACAGGATAAAGATTATTCGCTCGTCTTATGTGCATTGTTTCCTTTCGATCAGCTGGACATTTTGGATTACAACAAAGTTGTAGCGTTACCATATCACCTCAAGCATACCAGGTTTATGGCTGAAATAAGCCGGTACTGTGATATTGAATTGCTTGGAAAAGCTATAAAGCCCGGCCAGAAA
>DASXWI010000008.1:0-3047 GCA_036503755.1 Saprospiraceae bacterium
AATGGACAGAATGAATTGGTAAGACAATTTTATGGCCAATGGAATAAAGAAGGACTTGTTATTGATGAGCGCTTTAACAATGGAGGGCAAATACCTGATCGATTTATCGAATTGCTCAATCGCAAACCACTTGCTTATTGGGATGTGCGTGATGGAAAAAACTGGCAGTGGCCTCCTGTAGCTCATTTTGGATCGATGGCAATGCTCATCAATGGATGGTCAGGTTCAGGTGGCGATGCATTTCCTGATTTCTTCCGCAAAGCAGAACTTGGTCCATTGGTAGGTTCCCGCACCTGGGGTGGATTGATTGGTCTCACCGGTATGCCTGAATTGATTGATGGTGGTGTCGTCACCGCACCTACTTTCAGAATGTACAATCCTGATGGTACCTGGTTTAAAGAAGGTCATGGCGTTGATCCCGATATCGAAGTCAAAGAAGATCCTACTATGCTCGCCAAAGGCATCGACACACAACTCCAGAAAGCGATTGAAACCGTGATGAAGAACATTGCTGCGAAAGGTCCTATTCAGCCGAAAGTGCCTGAGCAGGAGAATCGTTCACGCAATGGTAAAACGTAAAGATTAATAACATTAATCTTTTGTTTTACTTGGGCGGAAGGGCAGAACGGCGGAAAGGCGGAATAGCAAATAGCGGTCGAAGGAAATCACCAATGGCAGTTTTAACTGACAGTAGTAAGCGTATGTCTCCTTGCCCCTTGCTCCTTGCTCCTTGCTATTTCTCCGATGGCAGTTTTTAACTGCAGGAGAAATATATCTCAAGCGTCCTCTCCGCGGTCACCTCATAAGAAAACTCCTGCACCTTCACCAATGCATTCGTCATCAGATCATGATGCAGGATAGGATTGTTAAGTACACGCAAGACTGCTTTTGATAGTGCATCTACATCACGTGGTGCTGCAAGAAGCCCGGTGACTTCGTCTGTCACCATTTCCGGAATGCCACCAGCACGAGTGGCTACCACAGGAACCCCTGCAGCAAATGCTTCAAGCACAATGGTGCCTAATCCTTCAGTAACCGAGGTGATGAGGAAGAGATCTAGCGATTGCATCACAGTGACAGGGTCATCTCTGAAACCAAGCAGGTGAATATTATCATTCAACTTTAGATCCCGAATCAAGTTCTTGATCTTTTTTTCTTCTGGCCCTGTACCTGCAATGACAAAATGAATGTTTGGATCAGTAGCACTAACAATCCCTGCCGTACGAATGAAAGTCGCATAATCTTTATGATCAGCGAGCGCACTAAGGTTTCCTACGATTTTAGCAGTAGCAGGTAAACCTAATTCCTCATGAAGAATGTGTAAAGGGGATGAGGATTGATATTTTGATAAATCAATTCCTGAATGAACAACAGCCAGCTTGTTTTTATCACCGATAGCAGGAGCGGTGATCGTCCTGATGGTTTCGGATACACAGATGATCCGTTTGACCATAGGATGATTGTATTTCCATTTAGAAAGCGGATTTCCGGATACCGGAAAATCCACACGCCTGCTCACAATGATTGGCACTTTATTTCCGAATAAAGAAGCCGCCATTACGGCAGCACTATGCGCGTGAGAATCATGACAATGGATAATGTCAAACGTCTTGTCCTTGCATAAAGCTGAAATCTTGCGTGCTACATTGATATCCATAAAACCACGCGAGATAAACGTGGTTACAGGAATATTCTCCTCCATCAACCGCTTTGACAAAGCAGATCGTTCGATTGTAAGGACTATCTGTTCGATTCCTTTATCATGCAAGGCATTGACCAGGTACGCAACCTGTTGTTCGCCACCACGCCAACTTGCAGGTGTAGACACATGCAGGATGGTCATATCGATTTGTCTTTTTGCAGATAATATAGCCGAAGGTATTTAAGGAACACCGCATGACCGCTATTCACTGCAATTGTAAATCCGGTGAGTCCATCCAGAAAGCCCGCTTTGAAAATATAATGACGAAGAAAACGGGCAATGGGTTTATATAAGATTTTAACAATGCTGGATCGTTTGCCCTGGTTATGCATAGAAATCGCACCGATAGAACTGAAACGGTCAATTTGTTTCAGATGATCTGAAAGACTATTGTATGAATAATGAAGAATGTCCCCATTGAGGTGGCTCATAGCAGAACCCAGGTTTAAGCGGTACCGATCATGTGGGTTGACACCCGTCCATTGTCCTTTATTACGATTATAAAGACGCAGTTTTAAATCAGGATACCACCCACCATGTTTGACCCAAGTCCCACAGTAATTTGTCAGGCGGCTCATCGTGTACCCATCTGCGGCGGGATCAGGAAAGATGGTTTCAATTGATGAACGAAGTTCAGGTGTTAGTGCCTCATCAGCATCCAAGGAGAATATCCAATCATTACTGGCTTTCGAGGTGGCAAAATTCTTTTGTTCGATATACCCAAGGAAATCCTGTTCAATCACAGTTGCACCCATCGAACGGCAAATCTCTTGTGTACCATCGAGCGAACCGGAGTCCACAACGATTATTTCTTCGGCCAGGCCTTGCACGCTCTCCAGGCAGCGCTTGATATTGGCCTCTTCATTATAGGTGATGATGACGACAGATAGTGGTAGCATGGTTTTCGGATAGGACTCAAAAATAGAATTTTTTAGCAGTCCTTTTCAACAGAGTGAGCAGCAGATCATTATTCCCATTTCGAAAAGAGTATCTTTCGGGATACTTATTAGGACAATTCAAAACATGATCAGGCATACCATGCTGAAATATATTTGGAGTGGTTTCTTACTTGTCGCTTCATTCATTGTAAAGGCCCAGGCCCCTGATAATCCCAAATTTTCGTTTGAAGCCACTTTAAACAACTATATCTTCAAGGAGGACTATATTTTTAATCCTGTATTAACGGCGGATAAAGGAACCCTGCACCTGGAAAGCAGGTATAACTATGAAGACTTGAATACACTCTCGCTTTTTGCTGGCTATAACATTGAGGCAGGTAATGAATTATATTTTGAGTTGACACCAATGTTTGGATTCGCTTTTGGAGAAACAAACGGTGTGATTC
>DASXWI010000009.1:0-2752 GCA_036503755.1 Saprospiraceae bacterium
ATTAAAGGCCAATAGTAGAGTTCCTGGTATCGTTTGTATACGGTGATCTCAACTTCTGTTTTTTCAAGTTGATCAATTTCATTATAGACTTGTTGCAAAGCTTCCGCCGAAACAGCCCGATAATATTTTCCCCCGGTTTCAGTAGCAATCGTTTTTAATAATTCTTCATCAATTTCTACATTGGTGATGCCAAACATGTAATCACCGTTTGTACGCCTGCGCACAGGAGCCAGCGCTTGACCATAACTACCTACTCCAATTGTATACACTTTGATTCCAAATTCTTTGGCGATGTCTGCGGCAGTAGCCGGACGGATATAGCCGGCATTGTTAACTCCATCGGTAAGAAGAACAACAACTTTACTTTTTGCTTCACTATCCTTCAACCTATTGACTGCAGCAGCCAGGCCCATCCCGATAGCTGTACCATCTTCCAACTCCCCACATTCAAGGCCAGCGAGATATTCTTTAAGCACTTCATGATCATTGGTGAGTGGGCATTGCGTATAACTTTCTCCTGCAAAAACCGCAAGCCCAATTCGGTCATATGTTCGGTGCGAAACAAAGTCAATGGCAACCTGCTTGCTCACCGTCAATCTGTCTGGTTCAAAATCACGGGCCAGCATAGATGAAGAAAGATCCATCACCAGGAAGATGTCGATCCCCTCCCCCTTCACACTCTCTTCTGCATGTTCTGATTGTGGACGTGCCATTGCAATGACCAGTATTACGATGGAAAGCCAAAAGATGGGCTCAACACATTTGTAAATTAATACACGCCATGTCAATGGTGTTTTTTTGTCCGTTTGACCTGGCATATTGATTGCGGTCACACCATGCTTTGAGATCCATTTATTTCTCAGCCACATCACCAGGGGAATGAACCCAAGTAACATTAACCACCAGGGATCATGAAGGGATATATTATTCCACACCATCTTCCTCTGTTTCTTTTGAGTTTTCTTCCTCTTCAGATTGGACCTGTGGTAAAGTCTCCAGGACAAAAGAACGAACTCGTTCAATAGCTGCTGTGTGGATATTCATTCCCGGATCTGCCTTTGCAAACTTGATCAGATCTGCAATAGAAATCAATTCCTCTGTATCCGCTAATAACTCCGGTTTAAGTTGAAGCTGATGTAGTTGCGCAAGGATTTCATCGGAAGTTTGCTCCTTGGCATGTATAGTATATCGACGCTCGAGATACTCTCTAAATATGGCAGTAAGTTCGGAGTAATGCTCTTTCACTTCACCACGCTGCCACAATTTCTTTGCGGCCAGTTCATCAAGTGCATTTAGTGCCCATTCATGCGGAAGGACTGGGATCGGCGTTGGTTCATCCGGTAATTGTTTTGATTTTCCCTCCCTCAACCAATAAATCAAACCGCCAATCAACAATAGGAAAATGAGAATATGCGGAATGTATTTTTTATAATAGCCTGGACTAAAAGGTTCAAAATAGATTTCTTTCAAATCAGCCAGTCCCAATGAATCTGGTTCGACCTTAAGCACATTGATCGGAACATCATTTGTAAAAAGTGTATCCGTTTGTCCCTGGGATTTAATCACTACAGGAAGCGGTGGAAGTTTTACCCAACCTGTATCGAATATCGACACCATCCATGTGGCTTCGTAAAAGCGAGGATTCTGGGAATATATAATGGGTCTACTTACTACCTCAACACCGGCAAGTGAATCTGGCCAGACTTCATTGATATTGATCCATTCCTTATCCCCGGTCATATCCGTCCTGATCGTAGCTTTCACCTGGTCACCAATCTTGACCAATGTCTTATCAACCAACAACGTGGGTTGACACCATCCGGTAAAGGATGCTAACAGGAGTATAGCCACGAGTATCCCTTTCATGCAGAAGCTCTTCGTTTAAAGAACCGGTGAAGTTCCTGCAAATACTTTTGATCAGTAGCCAGGGACATAGTATCACATTTCGCCCGTTTAAATTGCTCTTTAAACTGGAGCAAGTGTGTATTATATCGATTTGAAAAAAGGGTTCTAATATTTTCGTCACTTGTATCCACAAGGGTGAAGTTACCTGATTCCGGATCTCTCAATTTTAAAATACCCGCATCAGGAAGGATTGCTTCTGCCGGATCATAAACATGCATCCCGATGATGTCATGTCTTTTGGCAGCCAACTTCAAGGTTTTTTCATAAGGCGATGCTATAAAATCACTCATCACAAAAGCGATACACTTCTTTTTAATAACATTCGTCAGGTATTCGAGTGGAGGATTTATATCCGTCGCTCTGCTCACCGGTTCGAAGTACAACAACTCCCTGATAATGCGTAAAAGATGCTGACGGCCTTTTTGTGGAGGAATGTACATCTCCACTTTGTCTGTAAACAGAATCAATCCCACCTGGTCATTATTCTGTAATGCTGAGAATCCAAGCACTGCAGACAATTCTGCCATCCATTCATTTTTCCAGGGCTGGCGGGTGCCGAAATGTACAGAAGAACTTATATCCACCAACAACATCATCGTCAACTCCCTTTCTTCTTCAAAAACTTTGATGTGAGGATCACCGCTTCGTGCAGTAACGTTCCAGTCAATATTCTTCACCTCATCCCCATACTGGTAGGATCTCACCTCACTAAAGGACATGCCTCTTCCTTTAAACGCAGAATGATACTCACCGGAAAAGATGTGCCTGCTCAAGCTCCTGGTCTTGATTTCGACTTTCCTTACCCGCTTAAGTAATTCACTTGTATCCACGCTATTCGGTTGGCTTT
>DASXWI010000010.1:0-4347 GCA_036503755.1 Saprospiraceae bacterium
AAAGAAAGCGGCCAAGCCAGCTGATGTAGCCCCTGTGCCAGTTGTGAAAGCTCCGGAAGTAGTCATTCCTGAGGTTGTTGCAGACGAAGAAGAATAATCCGATCCAATCCTAATCCATTCAATCCAGAAATAAAATGGCAACACAAGAAGATATTAAGTTTCTCAGCAACCCGAACATCGGGAAGATGCGTAAGAAATACTGCCGGTTTAAAAAATTCGGCATCCGTCATATCGATTATAAGGACCCTGATTTTCTCGCGCAGTTTCTGAACGAGCAAGGAAAGATCCTTCCACGTCGTATCACCGGCAACTCACTGAAATACCAACGTAAGGTATCAGAAGCTATCAAGCGTGCACGTCACCTTGCCCTTCTGCCTTTCGTGACGGACTTATTGAAGTAATCATCAATCAACTGACAAAGACATCATGGAAATTATATTGTTAAAAGATATCGATACCCTTGGCGAGCGTCACGAAGTGGTGAGTGTAAAACCGGGTTATGCCCGCAATTACCTTATCCCAGGCAAACTGGCTTTAACAGCTAATGCCACAAACAGGGCTAAACTTGAAAAACTGCGTTCCGATGAAGCTGCTCACGAAGCAGAGCGGATTGCAGATTACAAAGTACTTGCTGCTAAACTGGAAGGCCAGGTATTACGCATCGGTGCTAAAGCAGGTACTACCGGGAAAATCTTCGGTAGTGTTACGAATGTACAGATCATGCAGGCCCTCAAAGATCAGATGGGCATCGAAGTGATCCGTAAGAAGATCGAACTCGCAGAAGAAGTGAAAGTGATAGGCAATTATGTTGCCAACATCAATTTTCATCCAGAAGTACATGCCACTGTAAAATTTGAAGTGGTAGAAGAATAGAACCAACCTGATTTTCCCGGTGATGAACCTGGAAATAACCTATAGAGGCCTGTTTCATAAAAGCAGGTCTCTTTTTTTTATCCCATCAGTTCTAACATGATAATACTTTTTAATAAGTCACGGAAACCCCGATATACTGACTAAGTGTAAACCCTGAAATACACTGTTTTTAAGGATTTGAGTACGGTATTTATCCATTTTGGATTGGAACTTCCGTTTAAATGACATAATTTTATCATCATTCCCCTTTATTTCAATACATCCTTTATGGAGTAGTGATTACTTCTGATGTAGCGTCTCACCCTCGAAGTTTGTTTTGTAACTTATTAAACCTTCTACATATGAGACTCAATTTTAACTGGCAGATTTTAAGTGCTGTCGCTATCACCGGAACCCTCCTTTTCTCAGCATGCTCACAAGACGACCAGGCTAAACCGAATGACAATCAGTCAATCGAAGAAAGAGGATTATTTACAGGAGTACCTGTAAGTACAGCGCTCATCGGTCTAACTGATAGCAACCAATTGGTAAGCTTAATGTCTGGTCCTCCGATCGTAGATATGGGTTTAACACCCATCACTGGACTCAGGGTGGATGAGTATATGCGTGCAATTGATACAAGACCCAGGACCAACGAGCTATTTGGTGTCTCTAATCAGAACACTATATATAAGATCGACAAAACCACAGGCCTTGCAACTCCAGTTGGCCTGAATCCTCTAACTCCAGCAGTTGAAGGCGAACACGTAGGATTTGATTTCAGCCCTGTTGATGATGTTATTAGGTTGGTGACAAGTTCAGGACAGAACATGCGTATCAGTCCAGTAACCGGAGCTGTTATTGCTGTTGATGCACCTATAGCCTCTCTATCAGTTGCATTTAATAGTTCAGCGTATTCAACTACAGTACCAGGCCGTCCATCAGCGCTCTATAATATTGATCCTGCAACAGGTGCTTTATTCAGGCAAACTAATCCTAATGGTGGACAAGTCGCCCTTGTAGGTTTGACTGGTTTCAACTTTATAGGTGAAGGTGCTTTTGAAATCACCAATACTAATTCATCTTTCGCTGTACAATTTGGTAAGAGTCGTTTCCAGGTTGGTGGTGGAGGAATTTTGGGCACACAGGATGAAACTACCCAGGATGCCTATAGATTATTGCTGATCAACCTTAGAAGTGGTGTTGCTACCTCTCATGGTAAGGTCAGACCTATGATCGGATTGGCCACACGTTAAAAGCATATCAAACAATATTGATTATTGTTCATGTGTAATAAAGTTGCCGGTGTAACCCACCGGCAGCTTTATTTTTATTTAAATGTGTTTTGATTTTTTTCACAACTGGAAATCCAAACCTCTGGTTGCAACCGTATATCCACTGTACGAATCAAAACACTTACATCATGAAACTTAATTTTAATTCCTTCAGCAAAGCCCTGGCGATAGGTGCAGGTCTTTTTTTATTTTCCGCTTGTGAAAAAGATCAGGTGGTGACACCTGGAGATAGATCGTTAGAAACGAGATCCCCAAACATTACAGACATGCCCAGGAAGATTCCTTTCCTTGGCCTTACCAGTTCAAATGAAATTATATGGTTGACAACAGGAAACTCTGCTTCAGACCAAGGTGCCATAGCCATTTCAGGCTTAAATAGTAACGAACAAATATTGGCAATTGATTTTCGACCTGCTTCGGGACAACTTTATGGAATTTCGAATCATAACAAATTGTACACTATACATACGAATACCGGATTGGCTACTGCCGTTTCATCAGCTCACTTTAGTCCAGCTATCAATGGAGCGATGGTTGGGTTTGATTTCAATCCTACAGTTGATCGCATCAGGGTGGTGACAAGTGCTGAGCAAAATCTAAGGTTGCATCCTGTAACGGGTCAGGTGGTTTTTGTGGATGGCGCCATCAATCCCGGAGACTTGAATTTAGCGGCAGCCGCTTACATTAACAGTTTTGCCGGTGCGACTTCCACCTTATTGTACACTATAGATTTCATGGAAGGAAAATTGTACAAACAGAATCCACCAAATAATGGTACGCAAGAAGAAATCGGTTCTCTCGGTATCCATGAAACGGGAGATGGAGGATTCGATATTTCACCCGACAATAGCGTAGCTCTTGCAGTAGTAAATGGTGACCCGGAAAGCCCTGGCAAAAAGTCCAATTTCTTTTTCATCAACCTTGAGTCTGGTAAAGCCACACCAGCCGGGGTATCTAAAAGAAATATTATTGGAGTCGCCATTCCACCTCAGCAATAACCTTCTGAGTGAGTAAATTCAAAAGCCTGGCAGCGATGCTGTTAGGCTTTTGAGTTTATGCCTTTTAGCGAAGGACTGGATAGACTATAAATTACATTATATATATTTTTAACATGTTGTGAATTGGTTACTTTTACCCGCTGTATAGCAAAACGTACCCAATGAGTCAATCCCAGGCATTTGAAGTTATCGGCGGCCGCACCCTTTCAGGAGATCTCCAACCCCAGGGAGCAAAGAACGAAGCACTCCAGATCATTAGTGCAGTTTTATTGACAAGCGAGCCTGTAGAGATCAGCAATATTCCTGATATCATTGATATCCGGATGTTGATTGACCTGCTGAAAGGACTTGGTGTTAAAGTGGAACTACTAGGAAAAGGTCATTACAGATTCCAGGCAGATGATATCGATCTCGAACAATTTGAATCAGAAAAATTCCAGGCAAACAGTCGTAAGATCAGGGGAAGTGTGATGCTCATCGGTCCGTTATTGGCCCGTTTTCGAAAAGCTTTTCTTCCTAAACCTGGGGGCGATAAAATCGGTCGCCGCAGATTGGATACCCACTTTCATGGTTTTGAAGACTTAAATGCACGATTCGTTTATGATGAAAATGCGGATCAATATTATGTTGAAGCCCCTGATGGACTGAAAGGTGCTTATGTCCTCATGGATGAGATTTCAGTGACAGGTACAGCAAACATTCTCATGGCAGCTGTATTAGCAGAAGGAACTACCACCATTTACAATGCAGCTTGTGAACCTTATTTGCAACAACTATGTAGGTTGCTTGCAGGAATGGGAGCAAAGATTGAAGGAATGGGTTCCAACTTATTGATCATTCATGGAGTGAATACGCTAGGTGGGACCAAACATCGGATTCTTCCGGATATGATCGAGATCGGCTCGTTTATTGGTCTGGCTGCAATGACTCAATCCAATATCCGGATCAAAGACTGCCAGGTTAATGAACTTGGCATCATCCCGCGTGTCTTCAGGCAATTGGGTATCACTATCAATATAGAGAACGATGATCTCGTCATTCCAGCCCAGGACATGTACGAGATCCAGACATTCATTGATGGTTCAATCATGACGATCTATGATGCACCTTGGCCAGGTTTTACACCAGATTTGATGAGTATTGTTTTAGTAGTAGCCATCCAGGCGAGAGGTAGTGTGCTTATACATCAGAAGATGTTTGAA
>DASXWI010000011.1:0-5253 GCA_036503755.1 Saprospiraceae bacterium
TACGACAAGACTAAGAGCTAATGAAGCTAAAGTACTACGAAGTCACCTGAGCGAATCACCTTATCCAGCTGTTATTGCCGGTGATGGAAACGATACACCATTGTCGCACACGTATCATCTCCTGGCGGATGACATGATGGATAGTTTCAAAGACAGTGGATCAGGTCTTAGCACCACTTATGAAAGCACTTTGCCTTTACTCCGAATAGATTATCTCCTGGGTACGCCTACTATCCATTTTAAAAACCACGCTACACATCATATTCGGTATAGTGATCATTATCCGATCAGTGCCGGAATTTGCATCAACTCCCAAGCGGGTTCCTGATCTCTTCGTTCCAATACCTTATTTTTGCCGCCATGAGTCTGAAAATCTATAACAGCATCACCGGTACAAAAGAAGTTTTTCTCCCTATCCTGGAAGGCCGGGTAGGCATGTATGTCTGTGGACCAACGGTTTACAACGATGTCCATATCGGAAATTGCCGGACGTTTGTAAGTTTTGATGTGATCTATAGGTACCTGATGTACCTGGGATACAAAGTGAGGTATGTAAGGAATATCACTGATGTGGGCCATCTCGAAGGTGATGTTGATTCAAATGCAGAAGATAAAATCAGCAAAAAAGCCAGGCTCGAGCAACTGGAACCGATGGAAATTGTCCAGAAGTATACCAACGGATTCCATGAAATCATGCGTCGCTTTAATACACTTGAACCAAGCATTGAACCAAGGGCTACTGGGCACATAGTCGAGCAAATCGAAATGGTGCAAGAGATCATTAAGAGGGGTTATGCCTATGAGGCAAATGGTAGCGTATACTTTGACACCAATAAATTACTTCGTGAAACGAATATCTATGGTCAATTGTCCGGCAGAAAAGTAGAGGAACTGCTTGTTGAAACACGTGATCTTAAAAACCAGGATGAAAAACGTCATCCTTCAGATTTTGCCATCTGGATAAAGGCTGATGACCGTCATTTGTTAAAATGGAATGCACCATGGTCAGAAGGATTTCCAGGCTGGCATCTCGAATGCTCTGTCATGAGTACCAAATATCTTGGCGAACGTTTTGATATTCATGGAGGAGGAAACGACCTGAAATTTCCTCACCATGAAAATGAAATCGCACAGAATTATGGAGCATGTGGTAATACACCTGCCAATTATTGGATTCACAGCAATATGTTGCTGCTGAACGGTAAAAAAATGTCTAAGAGTGAAGGCAATAATATTACGCCGACACAATTATTTACCGGAGACAGTCCACATATTACTAAGTCCTATTCTCCTATGTCCCTGCGTTTCTTTTTCCTGCAGGCACATTACTCCAGCACCCTCGATCTGAATGATGCATCCTTGGGTGCTGCCGAAAAAGGATATAAAAGACTACTTGAAGCGTACAACACGTTAAAGGGATTGACCTCGGCTGTAACTGAAAGTAATCATCCGATGGCGATAGAGATGAAAGAGGGGATCAAGTCAGCATTCGATGAAATGAATGATGACTTCAATGCGCCAAAAGCCATGGCGAGGTTGTTTGAGTTATGCACAACAATCAATAAAATTGCTGACGGGCAGATCAACCCAGATGATATAGGGCAGGAAACTTTAAATACTGTTACAAAAGGTTTTGAGGATCTTTTATTTGTGGTCTTCGGATTGCAGGATGAATCCGCTGCCGCTAGTGATGATCACATGGATCAATTGCGTGGACTAATGGAGCTGATCATAGATATGCGCCAACAAGCCAGGCAAAATAAAGACTGGACGACATCCGATAAAATCCGTGACACCCTCGCCGCCGTAAAGATTGATCTGAAGGATGGAAAGGATGGAACAGTGTGGAGTGTTAAGTGAAGAGTAAACGGTAAACGGTAATCGGTAATCGGTAATCGGTAATCGGTAAATGGTAATCGGTGAAGGGTGAAGGGTGAAGGGTGAACAGATAAAGAAATTTAATACATCATATTCTAAATACATAATTAACGGATAATAGTTCTCACGACTCACGCCTGACGACTCACGAAAAAACTCACAACTCACAACTCACAACTCACAAAATCGATCATGAAGTATTTCCTCTATACAACAGCTTTCCTCTTTTTCTTTTCCTGCAAATCGGATCCTTCTGTCACTACACCCTCCTCTGAGCAGCCGACAACAACTGCTCCGGTCAAGGTGCCGGTATTTGTGAAAGATTCTGCTTTTCATTTTGTGGAAAAACAAGTTGCATTCGGTCCACGGGTGCCGGGAAGTGAAGGGCATAAAGCGATGCGTCAATGGGCAGTAAAGAAATTTAAAGAATATGGAGCGACCGTCACAGAACAAACCTTCAACGCAAAAACAGTAACGATTGGGGAAGTTCGCGCAGTCAATATTATTGCCTCGTTCAATCCGACGTATTCAAGGCGCGTATTGTTAGCTGCACATTGGGATACACGGTATGCAGCAGATGAGGATGAAGAGCGCAGTGACAAACCTATCGATGGTGCTGATGATGGCGGAAGTGGTGTCGCTGTCCTCATGGAAATCGCGAGGTTGTTGAAAGAAAATCCAATTCAGATGGGAGTGGATATTGTCTTGTTTGATGCTGAAGACCAGGGAGGAACAGGTGCAGGAATGGAAACGTGGTGTCTTGGTTCGCAATATTGGGCACAAAACCCACATACAAGAGGATACCGTGCTGAATTTGGTATTCTATTGGATATGGTGGGAGCGAAGGGTGCAGTATTCCAAAAAGAAAACCTCACTGAAGCTTTCCCTCCTGCTAAAGCTAATCGCATTCATCAACACTATGACAAAGTCTGGTCATTGGCCAGGGGAATGGGGAAATCAGCTCTTTTCCTTGACAATCTCACGAGACCCATCACTGATGACCACTATTTTGTCAACTTGTACACAGATATTCCAATGATTGACATTATTCACAAGCCTGTCAACAGTCCAAATGGTTTTGGTGAACATTGGCACACGCATGATGATAATATCAAGGTCATAGACCCAAATGTTCTTGGCAGTGTTGGCCAGGTAGTAGCCGCATACATATACAACGCCTCGGGATCAAAATTATAACTGTTACCCACCTTCGATTATGAAATTTGAGACACTTGCGATCCGGTTACAAACCGAACAAACCAAGGAACGGGAACACAGTACTCCTTTGTTTCCCACGTCAAGTTTTGTTTTCGATGATGCAGAGCAGATGCGTGCTCACTTTTCAGATGAGCAAGAAGGTAATATCTACAGCCGTTTTACGAATCCCAACAACAAAGAGCTCGAAGATAAAATGGCTGCACTGGAAGGCACAGAAGATGCTTTGGCTACCGCCACAGGCATGGCGGCCATCTTTGCCTCCTTCATGGCACTCCTGAAGTCGGGAGATCACCTTATCGCTTCTAAAGCATTATTCGGATCTACACATACCATTCTTCAACAATACTTACCAAAATGGGGAATTGAAGTAAGCCTGGTTGATCCTGTGGATCAAGAGACATGGGCCGCAGCAGTGAGGCCGACTTCGAAAATGTTTTTTGTTGAAACACCTTCCAATCCATGCCTTGATATTATCGATCTTGAAGCGGCGAAATCATTTTGTGTAAAAAACAACCTGCTCCTCAATGTGGATAATTGTTTTGCTACACCCTATTTACAGCAACCTGCAAAATGGGGCGCTGATCTGATTACGCACAGTGCAACTAAATATATTGACGGGCAAGGAAGAGTGTTGGGTGGCATTGTAACAGGGAGAAAGGACTTGCTTACAGAGATCAGAAAAATGTGCCGTAGTACCGGGCCTACCCTGTCTCCATTCAATGCCTGGATTTTGTCAAAAAGCCTTGAGACGCTTGCGGTGCGCATGGACAGACATTGTGATAATGCCGAACAACTTGCAAGTTTTCTCCTGATGCATTCGCAATGTAAAAATGTGCGTTATCCATTCCTTGAAAATCATCCAAATTCTGCTGTGGCTAAAAAACAAATGAAACGTGGTGGAGGATTAGTCACATTTGAAATTAAAGGAGGAATTGCCCAAGGGAAGAAATTTCTGGATGCTTTACAAATGCTTTCGCTAACAGCAAACCTTGGAGATACAAGAAGCATTGCTACTCATCCAGCTTCTACAACACATGCCAAACTCACCGAAGAAGCTCGTGCATCTGTAGGGATCACTGACGGCCTCATCCGGATTTCTGCAGGATTAGAACATATCGATGATATCATCAAGGATATTGACCAGGCATTAACGAATAGTGTGCGATGAGTGCTTTGCCTGATTATCCTTTACCCATCAGTATTCCGGAGATCCGGTACTATCACGATTCCGATCCATTCACACTTGAATTTGGATATACATTTCCGGAAGGGATCACCATCGCCTATCATACTTACGGCACTCTCAATGCTGATCGAATTAATGTCATCTGGGTTTGTCATGCCTTGACCGCTAATAGTCATGTCGCGGATTGGTGGAGTGGAATTTTTGGTCCCGGAAAAATCCTGGATCCTGAAAACTATTTTATTGTTTGCGCCAATGTCCTTGGATCATGTTATGGTACTACAGGCGCAAGGAGCATTGAGCCAATCTCAGGCCAGCCTTATGGTATGAATTGGCCATTAGTTACCATCAGGGATTGGGTAAAAGCCCATGACAGATTGCGTCAACATCTTGGAATAGAATCCATTCATTTATGCATTGGTGGATCTTGTGGTGGACACCAGGTGCTCGAGTTTGCATGCCTCATACCTGATCGTATTCATCATCTTGGGTTATTGGTCACGAGTGCTCGTGAAACAGCATGGGTTATAGCCGGTCATGAAGCACAACGCCAGGCGCTGTTTGCTGATCCTACCCTACTTGACAATAATCATTCTGCGGGAGCAGCCGGATTGAAAGCTGCAAGGGGAATTGCTCTTTTAGGATACCGAACTATTGAAGCTTATAATATCACACAATCGGATCCTGCAGATGTAGTACAAGACCATAGGGCATCGACCTATATCCGACATCAAGGCGAAAAACTAGTATCCCGTTTCTATGCTCATTGTTATTGGCACCTGCTGTGTACGCTTGATACGCATCACATAGGCCGGGATAGAGGCGAAATGGAAGATGTCCTTAGTCAATTGCAAATGAAAGCAACGATAATTGCCATTGATACGGATCGATTGATTCCTGTAGCACAACAAGAATTCATAGCCCGTCATATGCCTCATGCAAACTTAGAAGTCATCCATTCGTTGTTTGGTCAT
>DASXWI010000012.1:0-2805 GCA_036503755.1 Saprospiraceae bacterium
TTACGATCGTTTTACTTAAAGTATTCAAACCAAGTTATTTTAAATAATTCCTGATTGTCGAAGACTAAATTATAAAGTTTAGTCAGTTGTCTGGTAGTTAAACGCCTGAAATAGGCTAATCGTACCGGAAATAGCCAGAATTTAGCATATCCTCCTCCACCTTCCACATGAATATGGGGAGGTTCATTTCCTTCATTACTAAAGAAGAAAAACCGGTATCCATGTTTGCTGAGAATGGTTGGCATATTGGTTGCTTTTGGAGTTACAGTTTTGATTGTCTATATCGACAAATCATCCAGCGGACTCCTGATTTCCCCAATGCGACGGCTACTGACATGAGTATAGATCATTGTCGTTTTTGGACTGCTATGTCCAAGGATTTCCTGGATATACCGGATATCGGTACCAGCATCCAATATGTGAGTAGCGTAGGAGTGACGTAGTGTGTGAAGCGTAACATTCTTTTTTATCCCACTCTTGGATACAGCATACTCCAAAACCTTTGCTATGCTCCTGGCCGAATATTTACCTCCGGATTGCCCCTCAAAGACATATACTTTGGGATTGTAGGCGAGGACGTATTTGTCAAGCATCCCTTTTAACTTTTCTGAAAATGGGACATACCTATCCTTCCGCCCCTTTCCCTGCACAATCCGGATAAGGTTCCGGTCTTTATCCAGATCCACTATTTTCAGACCCAGCAATTCACCTCTCCGTAGGCCGCAACTGTATATCGTACTCAGCATCGCCTGGTGCTTCAGATTGGGGGCAGACTTGAGGATCCGTTCAACTTCCTCCTTGCTGAGTACCATCGGCAAGGTTTTCTCTCTGAATGGCCTGTCCAGGCGTTCTATGTCCATCCTGTGATCAAAAAAATGACTGTAAAACAACTTGATCGCCCCGGTCACTACACGTTGATACGAAACGGATAGTTTTTGTTTAATAATCACATCATGATTAAATCTGACTACATCATCCGCAGTAACTTCCTTTGTATCGACATTCCCCATGTAGACGAAAAACTGGCTCAAATGATTGAGGTAATTGCGAATGGTTTGTTCACTATACCTGTGTTGCTCCATCCATTTCCGGAATACCAGCAATTGCTGCTGGATGCCTGGTGCCAGTTTATCAAAAGCAGTGGGCTTGAGGTGACTATTCTCGGGACTTTCAAAGTCTATATGGAGGCCAAAACGCTTACGCAACGGGATCGTATCCGGTACATACCAGCATCTATACGTCGCGCTCCAGATGCGACCACGAATTGTTTTGATTTCTTCAATGATGGATTTATCATATTTGAAATCCAGTCGGATCATCTGCCGACCTTTGTAATCGATCAGGCTGGCCTGTATAGACGGCCTGCTGTCTTCGGGTGAAGCCATTCTAAATATATTCTCAACTGAAAACTAAATTAGGGGAAAAAGGAATACCTGTGGGTTGGAAGTAGAGTTTAAGAATATAATAAGTTAGGCGTTAGTTGATACGCAAATTAAAATTCGACTTTCCATATACCGCATAGCACACCCCACCCAATATTTCCCCCGATTACGCGGTATATTGTATTTCTTCTGAAGCTACGTAGTGGGGGAGTGATAAAACCAAGGGACTAGTGCGTAGATCAGGCATGATCAACGAATTATATAATTCCAACTTTGTCACCATCCCAGAAGTAATTACCAAGATTCATTGTTATGTCTCCGGGTGTAAGGTCCATAACCAAGCATCACCAATTTCTTCATCCTGGACAATTTCGGTAAAAATGAAATTGTTCTTCTCTAATATCCTTGTTGATGCATTTTGCTCTGGTGCAGTCTTTGCTGTGATGGTCACTTCAGGGTCGGTATGCTGTGCTATTTTGATTAGAGCTGTACAAGCAAAGGACGCTATGCCTTGCCCTTCAAATTCTTTAAACGTCCAATAAGCGATTTCTACTTTACCATCTTTTGGCTGTCCTACGAAACCACATGAACCAACAGCTTGATTTTGTCTTACAACGAGATAACCAACCCAAGGCACATTGAAACCTGTTTTTGGGTAATAGTCTTCATATATATGCAACAAGGTTTGGCAATCTGCTGATTCAAATAAAGGATCAGTTTTGTCTTCATTTTTTTGTAGAATTCTCAATTCCATTTTTGTGCTCTTTTCCTTTGGTCACCAAAGCTGGCCGCAACCACTTGTATACGATTAGCGGTTCGTCATTTTTTCATTTGTTGGTTCATAGTATAGCGTTACTCCATTACCGCTGATGGTTTTAGTCTTTATGAGTTTAAGAATAGTTCTGTCGGTTATATTTTCAAATAAGGCCAAACCGCTTCCTGCCACTACAGAGTGTACACAAAGTTGGTATTCATCAATCAAATTAAGATTCATTAGCTGTATAATTAAACTCCGACTGCCAACTAAAATGTCTTTACCCGATTGTTGTTTGAGTGCTAAAACTTCTTCTTCAATAGTTTGAACTGACAATCTTGCGGTAATCCATTCTACTTCTTTCAGCGTATGCGAAAACACAATCTTTGGAATTTTATCTATGGCAATCGCAAAGTCATTCTTTGATTTTTCATCTGAAGGATGCTCTAACAGCGTTCGCCAGTATTCCATAAGTTGATACGTTTTTCTGCCATAAAGAATGAAGTCTCCCTGACCTAATAGTTCTGTATAATGTAGAAGTATTTTTTCATCGGCAAGACCTGCTGTATGATCGAAAACCCCGTCTAATGTCATATTGATAGCGGCAATTACCTTCCTCATGGTTGACTTTGATAGTTACATTGTTTGTTCTATGAAAAGTGTGTCCAA
>DASXWI010000013.1:0-8212 GCA_036503755.1 Saprospiraceae bacterium
TATTGGGCCATTGATGATTTTGTCATAGAAGGTAACGCGCTTTCACTCTATTCCTGGACGGCATCTCCGATGGCTGGGTCAGGATTGCCAGGTAGTGCTGGTACGCCTTCTGTGGCAAATACAAGTATCATTGCTAATCCAACATTGGCAGGGACATTTACCTACACGGCAACGACCACTTCAGGAGGATGTGTTTCTATGCCTGCATCTACTGCAGAAATTTCTGTTCAGCCAGCTATCGTTACGAATATCACAGACGGTGAAGAAGGGTCTCTTCGGGATATCATTTCTTGCGCAGCTGATGGGGCTGTGATTACGTTTGATGGAGCTTTGTCTGGACAAGTTATTTCACTTACATCAGGTGAAATTTTAATCAATAAGAATTTAACCCTTTCCGGATTGGGTATGCTTAACCTGACGATTTCAGGAAGTAACCTGTCGAGGGTATTTCAAATTAATTCGGGAAAGACGTTGACCGTCAAAGACATGGCATTGAAAAATGCAAATTCAGCAACGCAAGGTGGCGCAGCATTGGTAGCAGGAGGTTTAATCCTTGAGAATGTTTTGCTCCAGAATAACAAAGAGGACGGATCACCAAAAGCATTAACCGTTTTACCTGGCGCACTGGTGGAAGCCCGTGGATCGGTACAGGTAAAATTATAGTGATAAATGAACAGTAAAGTGATTTACGAGTAGCCCGGTAAATGACACTCATTGCCCTTCTCGAGTGCGACGCCCAAACTCTTGATTGGCAATAGAGCTTGCACCAATATCGGGCTCTTTCTTTTTTTTGAGGACTATCTAAAGCCTTATCCAGTAAGGAAACCCAATGCAGTACAGCCTTCAGACTTGTACAAATCTTAACAGCCCTCATTTTTCCTTAATTTAGCACTGTGAACATTGTGCGCCAGACCTTTTGGGGACATTCCCTATAAAACAGATGTTTTGAGGGGAGCGTGCTGAAAAACAGGAAAGAGAGAAATGCATTCCAGGAATAAACTTGTACGTACACTCAAATTCCTGGGTAAAGCACTGATTGGCGTATTACTATTCCTGGTCTTATTGATATTCCTTATCCATCTTCCCCTCGTCCAGAACCGGGTCACGAAAAGATTAACGACTTACCTGTCTACCGAAATGAAAGGCAAGGTCTCTATCCGGCGTATGGAATTTTCCATTTTTGGAAGTTTAACAATCAAAGATGCTGAAGTCTGGGATCCCGGCGATGGAAAGATTCTCGATGTAGAAGAGATCACGCTCAAAACCAATCTTTATGATGTGATCTCCGGCAATTTTATTTTTGATGAGATATACATTAAGGGATTGAATGGTCACCTGGAGCAAAACGAAGAAGGATTGAATATTCAATTTATTATTGATGCCTTCCACTCAGACCTTCCAAAGGATACTACCGTCAAAGGCATTAAACTTGATTTTAAAAAAATCAAACTAGAAAAAATCGGGTTGGTCTATATTTCAAAAGATGTAAAGATTACTTCTCGCCTGGATAATTTTGAAAGCTATAATGGAATTTATTTCACGGAGAAAAACATCATCAAGTCAGAGAAGGTCATTCTTGAAAATGCTATTGTAGATATTCTCTCGACTTCATCACCGGATTCTACACACTCACCGGATACGGTTCATATGAACCCATTTTTCACTCCGGATTTTGGCCTAGGAGTTGGGATTGAGATTGGAGAGCTTGGCATCAAAGATTGTGGATTTTCTTATCACGTCAACCAGGTAGACAAGAGCTTAAAGTTTGATCCTTCGCATTTAGACTTTACAGCATTAAATATAAATGCAACAGACTTACAGATCAGTCCTGATTCACTTTCTGCAGTATTAAAAGATTTGTCAGCGCAACTGCCAGGAATGCCTGTAAGCAAAGCTGTTGGTAAAGTTATGATGGATCGTCATCATTTAAGCCTATCTGGACTTCACGTTATAGCTGGGACAAATGAAATCCAGGCTGATCTCACGAGTTGGTTTGAAGAAACACCATCTCCAGGACATGCTAATCCGGGAATTAAAATGAATGCAAAGGCTTCGTTCAATCCTGAAGACTTTGCTTTTGTCCTGAGTGATGAGATTATGGCCTATTTTAAAGGATGGGAACAGACTGAATTTTCGCTTACAGGTGACTACATCTTCGGAAAGGGAAATGTAACAACCCTGGATTTGAAAACATCGAATAGTCATATCATGGCTACCGGGAAGGTCAATGATATTTTTGATGCAAAAAGGATTTCGTGGGAGGATTTGGACATCAATACGGTTGTGGGCGCTGACTTTAGAAATGCTTTAGCTCCTTTCCTGGAGGATATTCAACTACCACCGTCCTTAACTCTTCAAATGCGAAGTACCGGAAATTCTAATCAAATGCTTGTTGATGGAAAAATCAATTCTACGTGGGGTATTCTTGATGTAAAAGGAAATGTACGCCCTGTGAATGATGATCTCGATCTTGATCTACACTTAACCGGACAAAATGTTAGTGCCGGGAGATTCATCGATTTACCCTGGCTAGGAAATGTGAACTTGACACTAGATGCGAAAGGTAGGGTAGGAGACAACCAGGATTTGGCCGTGAAAGGCTTGATAAATACCATTGAGTTGATGGATCATCGCATTCATGATATAGCCTATGATGGCAGAGTGTTGAAGGATTCAGTCATTGCTACAATCAATATCAAAGACCCTGCATACCGGACAGAAGCAAGGACAAACATTTCTTTTGCAGAACCAATGGTGATACATGCCGATGCTCAACTGATGGAAGTGAAATTGGGCAGTTTGTTGGGACTTGATAGTTCACTTATATTTTCAGGTATCCTGGCATCGAAGTTGAACCTGGGAGAAACTTCTATGGAAGGGTTTGTAAATGGTCACTCAATCCTGATCAAAAATCAATACTCGGAGTATCGCCTTGATACTTTGGCTTTTGATGCATTGATTTCTCCTGAAGCCAGTCATATCAACTATTATACAGATGGTAATCAAAGCAGCCTGACCACCAACTTTGATCTTCAAGAATTACCCGGAATAATAGAACATAGAATTAAGCATGCCTTCCATTCACCGACAGAAAAGGATGTGATTCGTGGGAATAGGGAGTTGCAGTTTGATATTCATATTAATAATGCCGGGCCCTTTTTGCTGATGGGTTTTCCCGTAGAGCGTTTTTCCGGATTGAAAGTTGTCGGAGAGATGAATGAACAGAATCAAACTTTTTCACTAAAAGCCAGTACTCAAAATCTCATGGCCTATAGTGTTTCAACTGATTCTATTGTATTCAATCTCAAAGCGCATAATGATTCTTTATCAGCTTCTATACTAGCTGATAATGTATGGTACGATTCCATACAACTCGGGAACCTCGATTTCGATGCGGTAACAGATGGGGATACTGCCATTTCAAGTATTCAATTGGTAAAGGATACTTTACTGCTCCTTGGATTACAGGCACTTATTATTCCAGCAGATAGTGCTGTTTTCGTTTATCCACTTGAACTTGCTGCACTCGGTAAGGAATATTCGATAGGAAAACAAAGTCGTGTATACTTCAACAAAGGAAATATGGTCCTGGATGATTTCAGGATAGAGCGTGATAAAATGCAATTGAGCATCAATGGGGACATGAATGCGTTTGAAGCTGACTTTTCAAGTCTTGATCTTGCAGCACTCAATGTTTTGATGTTTCCTGGCGAAGAAGTAATTAATTATGGTTCATTGTCAGGCAAAACCGTTTACAAGCGCGGAGAGAATCTTGACCTCAAAGCAGAGATCGACAGCTTGATTGTTTATGGATCCATTCCTTTATCAGTATCATTGACGGCAACAAGTGAGGGAAAACGTGTGCCCTTTCAATTCTTGTTGTCGAATTCGAATAACTCGGTTGATGTTCATGGAGAATATTATTTAGATACAAAGAAAATGGATGCCGCCCTTGCGCTGGATGTAGAAAACCTTGAAATGTTTACATTTTTAGTTTCAGATGTACTTGATGAAATGAACGGGAAAGTAAAAGGGGAAGCCACCGTAAGAGGTACATTGACTGATCCGGAAATCAAAGGACAATTGCGCTTTATAGACGTAGGCATTACCACGGCAAATCCAAAGATCTCATTTAACATAGAAGATGATATCCTCACTTTCGATGGTTCAAAACTGCTGATAGACAATTTTGAGGTATTTGACAGTAGGCATCATCCGTTGACTGTTTCAGGATACCTGGAAAGAAAGGGGTCTGAGGCTTATGCCTATGACTTGAAGTTTGAAACCAAGGATTTTACTCTGTTGGATGTCCCTGCATCTTCAAAAGGGCAGATGAAAGGATTAATGGTTTTAGCTGCAGATATTGGGATATCAGGGGATCACAAGGATACTTATGTCAAAGCTGACATCACTATCAAAGACACTACTAACCTGGTCTATGTGTTCGAAGATGAAGATGTGGACATGTTGAAAACAGAAGGCATTGTTGAATTCGTTGACCCGGAACTTCTTTTGGATTCTACAACCCAGGAACAAGAAATTACTTTTTATGATTCTCTGGTGAACAGCCTTCCTGAGTTTACGCTGAAAGCAACATTGAAAATAGAGGATAGCGCTAGCGTCAGCGTAATTACAAATGCTGTGTCGGGGGACTACTTTAAAGTTACCGGTGGTGCAAAGTTTGAAATGGATTATGGAAGAACCGGCAATGCAGCTATGTCGGGGACATATACAATTCACAATGGTATTTACCGTGTTTCTTTTTATGACCTGGTCAAGAAGAATTTTCAAATGGTGCCAGGTTCAAATGTAAAATGGAGTGGCAGTCCTGAAACGGGGGAGATCGATATCACAGCGGTCCATGTTGTGACTTCCAACTCGATTGGGTTGGTTGGGCAAGAAGTAGGGGAGAATGAAAAGGCGATTTACAAACATTCTCTTGACTACGAGGTTGGTATAAATATCAAGGGCACCGTTGAAAAGCCGATCGTTTCTTTTACATTGGATTTGCCGGCAAAGGACAGGTCTAGTTACCCGGTGTTAGCGAATAAACTTGATCGTCTCAAATTGCCGGAGTTTCAAACGGAATTGAATAAACAAGTATTTGGTTTGTTAGTGCTTGGGGGATTCCTCCCAGAATCTACTGGTTCAGAAGTCAATTCAAACCAGATCGCTACGACTGCATTGTATAACAGTGTAAATAGTTTGTTGGCAAGCCAATTGAACAGATTCGCCGGCCAATATGTCAAAGGTGTAAACATTGATGTTGGAATACAATCGTATGCGGATTACTCTACTCCAGGGGGAAAGACACAGACAGCTATGGATTTCCATGTTTCGAAAAGTATATTAAATGATCGTTTGTCATTCGAAGTCGGCGGTGATTTTGATATCAATTCGGATCAATCAGGAGCTAATACAGGAAATAACTACAGGGGGGATGTGGCGATCATTTATGATCTGACTGGTAACAATGACAAGCAACTTAAATTATTCAATAATGAAACCTATGATATTATATACCAGGAGATTCGCAATACTGGGATCTCACTAGTATTTATCCGTGAGTTTGATAAAGGAGAAAAACGTAAACGCAAGGCTAAATGATCAGGTCGGTAACCCATACAGTGATTGTAGTCCTTGCTATAGCCATAACAGGTTGTACCGGCATGAAGTATATTACGGAAGCTGATCCGCTATTTGTTGGAAACGAAATCACATTAGCGACAAACCTGAATGAAAAAAGCAGGCTCAACCCGATCATCAACAGTGTCCTGAGGCCGGATCCAAACAATACATTTTTATGGATGAGGCCCGGGCTTGCGCGATACAACATGTTATCCGATACAGCAAAGACAAAGAAATTTTGGAAAAACAAGATCTCTCCACCCGTTTTGCTATCCCAGGTAACGCCCGATCATGTTTCAGCCGCTATCCAAAACAGGATGTTTCATAACGGGTATTTTCACAACACGGTGACGTTTGATACTATATTCGTAGGACAGCGTAAGGCGAAATATAGGTACACGATTAAACTTGATGAACCCTATACCATTGCTTCTGTCAATTTCCCAAAGCCGGAGAATGATCTATTGCAAAAGATCAGCGAATCCAGTGATGAATCTCTGTTGATACCCGGAGAGATTTATACACTTGATGCGGTAAAGAATGAAAGAGCGAGGATTGACCGGTATGTAAAAGAGCATGGGTATATTTATTTCAGCCCAGATTTTATTTTATTGAAAGCAGATACCGTCACTGGCGATCGTAAGGTGAACGCAAATGTTATTGTAAAACCAGAAACACCTCCTGAATCCAGGAAGCCCTTTACGATACGGAAGGTTATTATCCATGATGATTATTTGCTTGAAGAAGCTCCAGCCGATACCCTGATATTCGGGGATTATGAATTGATTTCGCATAATAAATCCCTCAGGTTTAATGCACTCCAGCAGGGGTTATTTCTTAAACCAGGTGAATTGTACGCACGTTCAAATTACATGCATACCGTGCGGTATTTCAATGACCTCCCGATTATCCGGAATACCAATGTTAAATTTATTCCCTACGGGGACTCTACTCAGCTCGATGCTATGGTTTATTTATCCCAACGCAAGCGATTTGCTTATACGGCGGAGGTGAATACCGTATTTCGTTCCACAAATTATTTTGGCCCTGGCGTTATCTTCAGTTATACAGATCGTAATGCAAACAGTGGAGCTGAATTATTAAAATTAAATCTACGGGGTTCCTTTGAGATGCAGATCGTGGATGGCCAAATCAATCCAGCTTATGAACTTGGTGTTGGCATAGATTATACACTTCCACGATTCTTTCCAAAGTTTTTATTCGATTCCGCGCGTAAGAGCCTTCCGAAAACCACCATCTCTGCAGGGTATACACTCTTTAACCGACTTGATTTGTACAAGTTGAACTCCATTGTGACAAATCTCAACTACAGTTGGAGTAAAACCGATCGTATGAGACATACCTTACGTCCTTTGGAGATCAGCTTTACAAAACTTCCTGAGTCATCAAAATCGCAAGAGTTTGAAGATTATCTTGAAGAGAACCCGGGCGTGAGACGAAGTTTTGATGAACAATTTATTTTGGGCATGGGGTATGAATTTACCTATCAACGCCCGTCCGGATCGAAGAATGATATTTATTTCAGAGGAGGTGTTGACCTGGCAGGTAATGTGCTGGACGTACTTTATACAGCAACAAATGCTAAGAAAGATACACTGGGGAGGTATACATTACTTGGCGTTCCATTTTCTCAATACATTCGACCGAGGATGGACTTTCATTACAACCTTCGATTAAAGGAAAATTCTAGCCTGGCGAGTCGATTTAGTCTGGGCGTGGGTATTCCTATAGGTAATTCAGATATTCTGCCGTATATCAAACAGTTTTATGTAGGAGGGACAAACAGTTTACGTTCTTTCATTGCTAGGTCGGTAGGGCCAGGGAGTGAAGTTCCACCAGAGGGTTATAATGATGTGACTGGTGATATACGGATTGAAGGAAATCTTGAATACAGGTTTGAGATATCCGGCAGCCTCAAGGGTGCATTGTTTATGGATGCAGGAAATATATGGTTGTTTAATGAAGACCCTGCACGTCCTAACGGAGATTTCGCTTTCAATTCTTTCCTCAATGAGATCGCCATGAGTTATGGATGGGGATTGAGATGGGATTTTGATTTCATTGTCGCACGACTTGATTTTGCGTATACGTTGCGGACACCCTATTTGCCTGAAGGTGAAAAATGGGCAAAGGGATTTAGTTTCTGGGATCCTACTATCAATATCGCTATTGGGTATCCATTCTAACGCATCAGCGTTACACTTCCGGTATACAGTTTAGTAATCCCATCAATAAATTCCACTTCAGCAGCAAATACAAATACACCCGGATTCATGAATTCATCGTTAAACTTTCCATCCCATCCACGTCCTTGATCATTTGGATTAAAATCAGTGGCTTCATGCATCATCTCACCCCATCGGTCGTAGATCACAAATTTCTTAACGGTAGTGATCTGATCTTCATCACCAAAGACATAAAAGATATCATTAATGCCATCTCCATTTGGAGAGAATACATTAGGGATGTATACTCTTCTTTCTTTATTGACGAAGATCAGCATTTCATCAGTGGCTGTGCAGCCATTTACATCATACAGTGTAGCAGTTAAAGTAACGGTATT
>DASXWI010000014.1:0-6092 GCA_036503755.1 Saprospiraceae bacterium
GATTGTTCAAGTCTCCTGACTTGAATGCAATATCCTCGCGTCTCCTGACACGAACATTAAACTGTTAGGTTAAGCGTAAGTTCACTTACGCTTGTGCGTTCGCAAGTTTTAACTTGCATACGCTCTTTCATGTGGCTTAAGTGAACTTAAGCTTAACATTTATCATTTAAATTACTCCATCTAGAATCTAGAATCTGGAAGCTCGAAGCTGGTAGCTGGTAGCCGCCAACTGACAGCTGAGAGCTGACAGCTGACAGCTATTTGATTACTCCATGCTTTTTCCCTACAACTGCAAACGCCTCCAGCGCTTTATCCAAATGCTCTCTCTCATGTCCCGCAGAAATCTGCACACGGATACGTGCTTTCCCTTGAGGCACCACTGGATAGTAAAATCCAATTACATATATCCCTTCCTTCAACAGATCATCAGCAAACACTTGCGAAAGCTTGGCGTCATACAACATCACCGGGACAATCGGATGCACACCCGGTACAATATCAAAACCGGCATCTGTCATTCCCTGGCGGAAATAAGCAGTATTCGTTTCAAGTTTATCACGAAGAGCAGTTGTTTCACCAAGCATGTTTAACACTGCGATAGAAGCACCTACAATGGAAGGCGCAAGTGTATTTGAAAAGAGATAAGGACGCGAACGCTGACGTAGCAATGAGATTACCTCTTTTGATCCTGCCGTAAAACCACCTGAAGCTCCACCTAATGCTTTTCCAAATGTGCCCGTAGTGATGTCTACTTTTCCAAAAACACCGCTATGCTCTGCACTACCCCGCCCCGTTTTGCCAACAAATCCGGTAGCATGGCAATCATCCACCATCACAATCGCATCATACTTCGCTGCGAGCTCGACAATCTTATCCATCTGTGCGATGATACCATCCATAGAAAAAACACCATCCGTAGCAATCATCCTACGACGCGCACCCTTTGCCTCTTTCAGCTTTTCCTCAAGGTCAGCCATATCATTGTTGTTGTATCGATATCGCTGTGCTTTGCACAACCGGATACCATCAATGATAGACGCATGATTGAGTGCATCTGAAATAATTGCATCTTCTTCATTCAACAAAGGCTCGAACAAACCTCCATTGGCATCAAAAGCAGCCGCATAGAGAATCGCATCTTCAGCACCAACCCATTCCGCAATCTTCGCTTCAAGATCTTTGTGTATGTCCTGCGTCCCACAAATAAATCGCACACTGGACATCCCAAATCCATGACTTCGAATGGTCTCAATTGCCGATTCAGTCACACGCGTATGGGAAGACAAGCCGAGATAATTGTTAGCACAAAAATTAAGCACTTCACCACCTTCTATGGTATTAATCTCAGCCCCCTGGGGTGAAGTTATCGTTCGTTCTCTTTTAAACAAGCCAGCTTCGCGGATCGCATCAAGTTCAGCCTGGATCTGAAGATTTAGTTTTTCAGACATGTGTATACTTTTTCTTAAGGTTGGTTAACATATCAACAGTCATGGAATCAAGATCAAAATCGGGCTTCCATCCCCAATCATCACGTGCAGCCTGGTCATCAATACTCTCAGTCCAAGATGCAGCAATAGCCTGCCTGTGCTCCGGCTTATAATCAATCGTAAAATCAGGAAGATGTTTTTTTATCACATTCGCCAATTCTGCAGGAGTAAAACTCATCGAAGCAAGATTGTATGACGTACGGATCTTGATGTCCTCTTTATCTGCACGCATTAATTCCAGTGTAGCGCGAATCGCATCATCCATATACATCATCGGCAATCTCGTATTCGCTTCAAGGAAACATGTGTATTTGCCTTCTTGTATAGCCTGGTGAAAAATATCCACCGCATAATCTGTTGTTCCACCTCCAGGCATCGATTGATGACTGATGATACCAGGATACCTGACCGAACGAACATCCAATCCATATCGGTCATAATAATAGGCACACCAAAGTTCACCAGCGGCTTTGGAAATACCATATACCGTTGAAGGCGCCATTGCAGTATGCTGAGGGGTCATGACCCGGGGTGTGGTGTTTCCAAACACAGCTATCGTACTGGGAAAAAACACTTTCTGCAATCCACTTTCTCTTGCCAGTTCAAGAATGGAAAGTAATCCATTCATATTCACATTCCAGGTCTTCGTCGGATTCCATTCTCCGCTGGCGGAAAGGATAGCGGCCAGGTGATAAATGGTGGTGATATTGTAATCGTCTACGATCTCTTTGATCCGCTGGATATTGAGGATATCCAGCATTTCAAATAAACCCGTGTTATGCTCAGGCTTCTTAATATCCGTTGCCAACACATTATCCTGGCCGTATTCGGCCCTAAGGGCCTCTGTCAATACGGTCCCTATCTGGCCGGTAGCGCCCGTAATGAGGATCTTTTCTTGTCTCTTATTCACGATGTGGCTAAGGTAAGTTTTAAAGTGAAAAATGAAGAATGAAAAATGAAAAGTGAAATGTGTTGAACATGATCTTTGAAATTTCAGGATCTTCTTGCCAGATTATTTCAGCTCAGTACCTGGTATACCAAAAAGCTGGAGAGATAAGCTAACCCGGT
This sequence comes from Saprospiraceae bacterium, assembly GCA_036503755.1. GTDB lineage: Bacteria > Bacteroidota > Bacteroidia > Chitinophagales > Saprospiraceae > Opimibacter. The sequence continues at coordinate 2,556 of DASXWI010000014.1, forward strand.
CATCATAGCAAACTGTATGGCTGGCCATTTCCACGACTTTGTCTCCCGTTTGACGACAGCAAGCGTACTCATGCACTGCATAGCAAATACATAGAATATCAGCAAAGACCAGGTCGTAGCCACATTATAGATCATAGCTCCGGTTTGAGGGTCTTTATCTTCAGCCATTTTTGTACGTATCGATGTCACATCAGAGTCATCTTCAATGCTATAAATCGTAGCCATCGTCCCTACAAAAACCTCACGGGCTGCAAACGAGGTGATGATGGCAATTCCCATCTTCCAGTCAAAGCCAAGAGGTTTGATCACTGGTTCAATCGACTTGCCAAGAATACCTGCAAATGAAGATTCGATAGGCGTTCGTCCCACTTTAGTGTCAATCATTTCTGTACTGGAACTCTTGTTGAATCCTAAATCCTCCGGACCGTAGCTTGCAAGAAACCAAAGGACAAGAGAAATCATCAGGATAATTTTTCCTGCACCCAGTACAAATGCTTTTGTCTTTTCATAAACCAAAAACAAAAGATTTTTCGCCACAGGAGGTCTATAAATCGGCAACTCCATCATCAGGAAACTTCGGTCAGTAGATTTAATAATCTTCTTGAGGATAAAAGCTGCTGATAATGCCGCTACAATTCCAATACTATACAATCCCATCAAGGCAAGACCCTGTTGCTCAAAACCCCATATCCGTCCTTGGGGTACAGCAAATCCAATCAAAATAGCATATACAGGTATGCGTGCCGAACAACTGATAAATGGTGTAACCAAAATCGTAATCAGTCGTTCCTTCCAGTTACTGATATTACGTGTACTCATGATAGCCGGAATCGCACAGGCACCACCTGATACAAGTGCTACGATGCTTCGTCCGTTCAATCCTATTTTTCGCAAGGAGACATCAAACATGCTCACTGCCCGGGCCATATAGCCAATCTCTTCGAGTATACCGATGAAAAAGAAAAGAATAGCAATCTGTGGAATAAAAACAATGATCCCTGTTAAGCCTGCAATAAGTCCATCACAAAGCAAATCTGTTACCCACCCTTCAGAAAGTACATTCCTGACACCGCTGGAAAAAGTGGCCATCGTTGCTTCAATAAAATCCATCGGAACTGTAGCCCAGGCGAAAATAGCCTGGAAGATGAGAAGCATGATCAGGAAAAAGAAAAACACTCCAAATACAGGGTGCATGATCCAGCGATCTATCTTATCCGTAATCTTCATCCCGGCACCACCTGCATCCAGGTGAAGTGACTTTCGAATCACCGGTGTAAACTTACTATACCTGGAAAGCGTCTCACTGATCTGCCCTTGCAAAGAATTAAACCCTTGCTCCTGTATACTTTGCTTTATTTTGGATTTTTGATCTGCATGGATATGTTCCAGCCAATCATAATGATGCACGCTAAGTAACTTTCCATACTTAGATGGAGAAGGTAAATCAGCACCCACTGTTTCAGTGATATCTTTTTCTTCAGCAGATAATTTATAATAAGCTTCCTGATGTTCGGACGGATTATCCAGCAATTGAGCGATCTGCAATTTCAACGCCATAATCCCAAGACCAGTCTTGCCTGAGATTGGGACTACCGGAATATTAAAATGATCTGCCAATTGATCCGCGTGGATAGTAATGCCTTGCATATCCACCATATTTAAAGCAAGGATTACAGGATACCCTAAATCTTTGATTTGCGTGAGCAGAAGGATTTGTTTTTCAAGTTGACTGACATCCGCAACATAGACAACGAGGTCAGGTTTTTGCTCGCTGGAGAGAAATTGTCTTACTACGACTCTTTCATCCTTTGAAGTAGGATACATGCTGTATGCTCCCGGAAGATCAAGCAGTGTTACTTCTTGCTCAGAGGAAAGTTTTAGTTTGCCTGTCTTCTTATCGACGGTTACGCCCGGATAATTCCCAACATGTTGATTTAAGCCTGTCAGGAGATTAAAGAGGGTGGATTTTCCTGAATTTGGATTACCGGCAAGGATGACGAGCTTTTCGCCCGAAAAAGGTGTTTTACTCATCCTTCGTGGATTATAATAGTGATTGCCTCATCTCTACGAAGCGCAATCTTAAAACGACTGTTAATGCGGTAAATCAACGTCTGGCCCAATGCATTTCGCCTAACCATTTCAATATGAGCTTCTGGCAGGATTCCCATCGCCATTAACTTTCCGGCAATGATCATATCCTCAAACCGGAGAATATGGGCGCTTTGATTTGGTAGAAGGTCAGATGCCTTTCTGGCAGTTAAATTCATTCCTGGTAGAAAATCCGGATCAGCCGCTAAGATAAGACGCTTCATCTTAATAGATTTGCCTGAATGCCTAATGAATCATTAATCCTTATTCAACCTTCATGTTTAAAGTTTACCTGGAACTCGGTTTCGATCACATTGCAGACCTCAATGGATATGATCATATCCTGTTTATCATTGCATTGTGTGCTGTATTTTCCATTTCAGACTGGAAGAAAATCTTAATCCTTGTGACCGCATTCACCATTGGGCATAGCATAACGCTTGCTTTATCTGCTCTGCATATCATAAATGTCTCTCCTTATCTTATTGAACTATTGATACCTGTCACTATTCTGCTTACTGCCTTGCAGAATTTCTGGTTCAAGCCATCTGCTACCCGAAAATGGAACATCAATTATTTCCTTGCATTGTTTTTCGGGTTTATCCATGGCATGGGTTTCTCCAATTATTTCCGCTCCTTATTAGGTAAAGAAGCGGATATCCTGCTTCCGCTGTTTTCTTTTAACCTGGGTGTCGAAATCGGCCAGTTGTGCATAGTGGCTTGTATCTTGCTCATCAATTTTGTGATCGTCAAATTGGGAAAAGTCAAACAACAATATTGGAATTATACTGTTAGTTCAGTTGCTGTTGTCCTTGCCATTAAGATGATTCTCGAACGAATCTAAGTTTTATGCAAACTTTTCTGTTCCTGCTCTTCTTCCTTCTTCAGGTTGATCCACATCCGATCCATATTACTGTCAGTGAGGTAGAAATCAGCGAATCTAGTATCGATTGGACGATCATGATTTATAAAGATGATCTCCTGCTGGGCGTTTATGGCAAAAAAGCCGGTTTTGAAAAGCTTACTGATGAATCAAAAATAAAAGAAGATGTCTTCGCTTATCTGAAAAGGCATATCAAGGTGTCAGCTTCCTCTTCCGGTATCGATTGGCAACTCGCAGACATACAATCCGATCAGGAAGCGATATGGACAACACTAAGAACAAAATTCGTGCTGCCGGAAGATCTCACATTGGAGATTATTAATTCTGTTTTGATGAAAGAATATTCCGATCAGAAAAATATTATTCATTGCACATTCAAAGAAGAAACGAAAAGCCTGGTCTTCGAACAAGGAGATGATGTTAAGCAAGTTTCCTTTTAATTGATTTTGCCCCATCGAATTTCCTCCTGAAATTCTCACCCCTGTTTGCTGCGCAACCCCGGGGTTAAAAGGTTAAAAATCCCCGGCGTTACACAGTACGCAGGGGAGAAAAATTTCAAAGAAATT
>DASXWI010000015.1:0-2586 GCA_036503755.1 Saprospiraceae bacterium
CAGACGAAGTTACAGTTGAGCTTAATGCAGACCGTAACATGGATGTACATGTAAGTGTAATTGATATCATGGGTCGCACAGTTGCTACTCCTGGTATCCAGTCACTGGTACAAGGCCACAATCAAATGAACATTAATGTTGCTGAATTTGTAAGCGGTACTTACTTCATCCGCATGAAGGAAGATAAAGCTGTGAGCACAATCAAATTTGACAAGATGTAATTGAAAGTCCTTCTGGACTGAATAAAACAAAAAACTCCGGTGTTTGACACCGGAGTTTTTTTTTGCTTCGACCCCTAAATCCCCTAAAGGGGACTTGCCCATTTTACGATGATATGTAGTATCACAATATGGATATTCGCGCAAAGACGCAACGATGCAAAGGTTTGATTGCGGCTTGCTCTATGCTCTATGCTCTATGCCCTATGCTCTCTGCTACAAGTCCCGACGTTTCAACATCCAATAGGAAAGCGCAACAAAAATCACCGCCCATCCAAGTGAAACGAACACATCCTTCCAAAGGATTGCATCCTGGACATGGAGCAGCGCATATTTCTGGAAAGGCACCCGGATGATGAGATTAATAGCCTCAACTGGAAAATACCAGACTTCCCATTCATATTTAAAATGAAGAATACCGGTCGTTATCGGTTCAATACAGGCCGTATATAAAAGGAAGAGAATAATGGTCACCCCACTCTTCTGGATCCAGAACGCAGCAAAGAGGGCCATGCATAGAAATACAAAAACCTCAAGGCCATACGCGGCAACATATTCGATATGCTCCAGTATGTATGGCATTCCTTTCACAGGAGAATAAAGGAATCCAAGGAATAACCCCAGGAATAAAAGCAGAAGTGCGGATCCAATACTGATTGCAAAGACCAATGCAACCTTTGAAAGCAAAAACTCCTTCTTAGAAAGGCCATCAATGATATTCTGCTTGATCGTCTTCTGCGAATACTCCAGTGTCACAGAAATGATCACAACAAATGCTGGGATATATTTGAAGAGTGTTGCCAACCATGCAAGGTTTTGCCATATATCCACGAAATCAAATAGAGGAAGCCCTGTCTCCAGAAAATGTTTCAGCACATCATCATCCTTCTGTTTTTCAAGAAACCAATCCAGCAAACTTTTGATGGAGATGCCGGAAAGGACAAAACAAAAAATATACAATCCCAGGATAATCAGGAAAGGACGATAATGCCTGAACTTATAATATTCGAGTTCTGTGATCTTTCGGATTTGTTGTATCATGATCGCAGGGATAAGGCTGGTGAAGGGATATTGTCATTTTCTCTCAGAATTTCCAGGAACTTCTCCTCAAGACTTGACTTCTTTTGTTCTATGAAATTGACAGGTACCTGATGATCCACCAGGTATTTATTAATGGTGGCTACTGACCAGCCTTCTGCCACCTGGAACCGAACAACATCTGCATCTCTTTCGACTGCTACAGCTCCAGGGCAAGTACTAATCGCCTGGACAAGGGCTACAATATTTTCCGCTCCAACTGAAACTGTATTGGAGCTATACAAAGCTTCCTGGACACTACCAGAATAAATTTTCTTTCCCTTTCGTAAAACTGCAAAATGCGAACACACTTTCTGCACTTCGTCCAGCAGATGACTAGCCAACACGATGGTCTTATTCATATCCCTGATGTCCAGAATCAGCTGACGAATCTCCGCAATACCCAGTGGATCCAATCCATTTGTTGGCTCATCAAAAATCAATACTTCAGGATCAGCTAACATGGCTGACGCAATAGCCAACCGTTGTTTCATTCCTAGCGAATACGTCTTGAATGGATCATTCGCTCTTTCGGACAAACCGACAAGTTTGAGTAAGCCCTCAATATCTGGTTTCCGGATATCTTTTATTCGGCTATGTACTACAATGTTTTGCCGTGCGCTTAGAAATGGATAAAAATTGGGTTGTTCAAGGATAGCCCCAATTCGTTTTCGGATCGCATAATGATCTCCCTCTCCAAACCAATTAAATTTACCATGAGTGGGAGTTACAACACCCAGGATCATTCCAAGGGTTGTTGTTTTTCCACTTCCATTGGGACCTAGGAGCCCAAACACCTGTCCTCTTGGCACTTCAAGATCGAGTCCGTCGACTGCAAGAATTCTCTTCGAAAACCGCTTGGTGAGTTGTTCTGTCTTTAAAATGATTTCGCTCATGTGGATCAGCCCTTTATTAAGTTCATTAACGATTCCTGGTCCGCCATCTGAAGGGCAGAGAGATACTCAATATTGAGCTGTCCGTCAATTTCCAGGATTAAGTCTTCTTCGGCATCCATCAAGGCAATATAATGAGCAAGTTTTCCGGTTTCTTTAACCCAAAGGCTCATGCGCTGATCCTCTGCGGTGCGTACATCTATAAGCGTTTCGTACCCATCAGTGCGCAAGCCTTGCTTCACATCCTTGATTTGGTAAGTACTATCACCTTCCGGTGGAAAATATAGAATGATTTTATCGACGTCCTTGATCAGCTTTTCAAAAGCAGGATCCTTCTTGATATTGGCTAACCGAATCAAGCTTTGATAGATATACTTCTTTTTAAGTGTGGGATATTT
>DASXWI010000016.1:0-27166 GCA_036503755.1 Saprospiraceae bacterium
TGTAAAACTCTCAGTGGTGAAACCGAAACCTGGAAGGCACCTTGTTCTTGCGTACCAATCCACAATGATTTTGTTTTGGGATCGTATGATGCGCTGGAGATGACAGCTGTCCCGAGAAGCGATTGCATTTCGGAAGTGTTCCATTCGATGTTTGCGTTTCCTCCGCGGATGGTAAGTAGGTTTGTTTTTCCGCCCGGGGTGGATACTTTCTGCACCAGGTCAATGGCAAGGACTTTATGCAAGCCTTGGCTATTGGCCACCCATTTTACATTTTCATCATCCACCCAGACATTATGTATGGGGCTGGTCTGATCCAACATCTTACAGCGTTCGACGATGAGTATCATTTCCTGTCCGGACAACCGAAAGGGTAGTTGGAGGAGAATAAGTATGAAAAAAGTAAGTCTGGGTATGGTCGTATTCATTGTCGTAAAAACAGGGAGAATGTATTGATATTCAGTGGAAAGGGTGGCTTTGTCTGGCATTAACGAAAAACAGGATAAGGTTGTTTTTCAATGGCCTGAAAATCAGGTTCTGTTAACAATCGCCCGGTTTGCAGGTAATTGAGGCATAAAGGTATGATTTCAGCAGGAAGAGGGATATGTCAACAAGAGGAAATGACAATAAGGTAGGGGCTCAAAATCTTGAGCCCCTACCTTATTGTCATTTCTAGAACCGTATTGGCAGATCTTACACATAGGCGTCCACGGCTTGAAAGCCATGACAATTCATACCTCGCTATGCTCGGTTAATAAATGACGGCCTGAAGGCCGTTAATATTCAATTTGATTTGAGCTATGTATTGCCTATCCAAATCACACCACGGGAAGGGCTACTTTCATTCTTCATTCTTCACTCTTCATTCTTCATTTTTCATTTACCTCCTTTGCTCAATGATCCTAAACTCCCCACCAGCCGGCGGAGCACCGCCGCTGCGGAGCGAATAAATAAAGGAAAGCATGGCATACCGCCCAATGGAATTGGACCTGATCTCTTCAAGGTAGTTAGGGTTAGCTGTAAGGGAGATGCCACGGTTTTCGTCGAGGACATCAAATACGGAAAACTTTATCTGGCCTTTATCCCCAGGTAGCACAAATCGTGAAATGCTGGCTTCCATTAATGGAAGCGATTGATTTTCTGCAAACTGGTCGCTGGTGTACAGATTGTAATCGTAGCCAGCCTGGAGTTTCCATTTTTTCCAAACCGTCACAGTGACATCGATGAAATAAGTATGCAGTAATGTATTTTGATTAAGCCCCTCGTTGGATGTATAATAGTTGTCTGAGAAAGTCCATGTGCCACCAAGGTTGTATTCGAGCACGTTGGAATTCATATTAGAAATCGTGATGCCTGCTGTTCTTGACCAACGATTAAGGTCAAGAAGTTCATCCGAGATTACGTTTTGAGTATTGGTGAAATTGAAATTTCCATTCAATGTCACACGGCTATGGATTGGTTTTAAAGGACGCCCGTAGGAAACGTACATATTCATCCCATCTTCATTAGCAATATTGATGGGTGTTGATATTTCCCTGAAATCCTCATTGATGAAGCGGGAATTGATAATCTTATTGTTTGTAATACTTCCTCCGACGGAAGCAAAAAAGCTTGTAGAGGAAAACTGGCTGAACGAATGAAAGTTGAAGTTCAGGTTGTGCGAGTATTCTGCATCGAGGTTTGGATTACCAACATATAAACGCAAAGGATCTGAGTTGTCCAACACCGGGGATAGCTGAACAATTGTCGGCTGATTGACCCGTGTTGTATAATTGAACCTGAGATTTTTTCCATTCCCAAGATTGGATCTCCAAATAAACCGTGGGAGAAGGTGATTGTAATTTTGTTTTATATCCGTTTCACTTCGACTCAGGTTTCCAGTTAGCTCAGAGACCTGGTACTGAATGCCTGCATTGACTGTATTGACTTCACCACTGTACCTGAAGGTGATGCCAGGTCTATGATACTGGAAGATAGAAGAGTATGCGTTTGACAAAGTATCATTAGGAACCGGATTTGTGTTTTCAAGATCATACACATCATGATCGTAATCCGCATTCTGGGTATTGAAGTTGTAACTGAATTCAAGGAATCTTCTTTTCCGCAAAGGTTCTGTAAACGAAACTTGTCCATCGAGGCGTACATCATTGGACAGCGTATATTGAAGTTGATCAATTGCATTCGTTTCACCAGTAGTGAGATATTCAGTGAGTGCTTTCAACTTACTATCCGTATCCTGGTCGCCTGTGGCTATTGTACCACCGATGGAAATATTTCTACCCCTATTGCCAAGACGCTTAATGTAATTCGCGTTTGCATTCAAAGAAAAATTGTCACTGCCATTATCCGTTCGGGTTAGCGATTGATTCTGCAGCAAGTTGTCAGGGATAATATTTTGAAGAAAAGAAGTATCAAGTGAAATTCCATTCCCAATGCCAATCCTGGCATTTACTTTGACTTGCTGGGTAGAATCCATTTTTATATCTGAATTTAAGGCAATGCTATGGGATTGGTTTTCGGTAATGCTTTCGCTGTCCTCATAGGTATCAAAAGGATCATCGGAAAGATTTTGGCGAAAAGAATTTTGAAGGAGGTTCTTCTCAACACCATTAAAAAAGTAGCTGGAGCGAACGTTAAATTTCTTGCTGGGTTGCCAGTTGAAGTTTAAACCAGCTGCACCTGTATTAATGAGTCCATTACTTGAACCATCACCGAAAGGCGCATCCTGGGTCAATGTCATTTCCATGGTTCGTACACCGCCGCCACCACCTCCTGACATGCCTCGCATGCCTCCGGAGAAGTTCATTCGGTCGTTAAAGGAGAAACCTTGCTGGTTAATATTGTTGAGTTGTCCGAGGAAGGAGAGCTGTGATGTTTTTGAGAAACGATTGATCGAGGCTTTAGCATTATAGCGTTCATCTGTTCCATAACCTGCTTCGGCTGTCCCAAATAATCCTTTTTTAAACTCATCCTTCAACTGCAGGTCAATCGTTTTTTCTCTTTCGCCATCATCTACGCCTGTAAACTCAGCCATGTCGGATTGTTTGTCATATACTTTTACTTTTTTCAATGCTTTCGCCGGCAGATTTTTGGTAGCCATTTTAGGATCGTCTCCAAAAAACTCTTTTCCATCTACCAATATCTTTTGCACATCCTCCCCTTGAGCTTTAATAGAACCATCTGCTGCTACTTCGATACCAGGAAGTTTTTTCAATAAGTCTTCCACGACAGCGTTTGGTTGGGTTTGAAAAGCATCTGCATTGTAAGAGATGGTATCCTTTGTGATTTCAATAGGGACATGATCTGCCTTAACTTCCACTTCAGAAAGGATTGTGTTAGCCTGAGCCAATTTAATTCTTCCCAAATCCTGCTCTGCATCAACACCTGATGTAATGGGTTGGAATAAAGGTGCCATACCCAGGAAGGTGACGTTTAATAGGTAATCTCCTTTCGGAACATTTTTGATTGTAAAGGCACCTTCATTATCTGAGCTTCCGAATTGCACTAACGTGGAATCTGATGCATTTAAGATCATCAATGTCGCGCCTGGAATCGTAGTGCCGGCTTCATCTTCAATGACACCCTTAAATGTTGTCTTTGTTGTCTGGGCAGACAAGCTGAAGGATAAACTGATGCTTAAAAGAAATGTAAAGAATGCAAAGCGTATAAAGGAGGGCATGTTCATAAATTATACGTCAAAAAATTATTGCCTGATAATCATCATTTGCTGGCCACCACCTGGTCCACCGTGTTGCATCCCCATTTCTTTCATTTTTTCTTCACGGATTTTTTCAAACTCTTCCGGAGTGACTTCTTTTCCTTTGTTGGGAGCAACGATCACTGAAGTATCTACGCTATCCAGTTTAATCTCTGTCGCTGTGATCATGCGTGTTCCTTCATTTACATCAATCTGTAAGATCATACCCGGTAAGCCCTGATAATCAGAAGGACCATTTGAAACACTAAGCTGAGGAGTAAACCAGGCAACGACATTGGTAGCGCTATCCATTCTCACAGACGCTTCCAGGCAGTTATATCCCAGGATTTCTTTTTGCTTCGCACCAATTTTCCATTTACGATGGAGTGGTGGCCCGGTGATCAGAAATTGTTTTTGCATAAAGTCTCTTGAATCCACCATCGTGTCAAGGGCAAGGTTTTTATACACCACTCGATTGGGTCTTCCAAAACGCATGGTCATCGGACCTCCGGGACCCTGGGTTGTTGTTTCAGTAATTTCCTCAATCTTTTTAGCCCGGTAAAGGGATTCGTCTCCTGAAAAAAGGAGTTCGAAAAGCGATGTATTGTATTGTGGAATCATGTCCTTCATATCCTGGCGATCCGGAGGCAAGGTCTTGTGGAGATCCATTTTCTCCTCATAGGTGATCATTCCAGAAGACTGGCTATAAGCTGAAAGGCTGGTGAGGAAAAGGCAGGAAACCAATATGTATCTCATATCTGCGTTATTTGTTCGCGAAGGTACGAGGGTTAGGATGGCGGCTTCCTTGAAAAAGGTTAATTATTGTTAATGAAAGCGGCTACCTGGGTAATTGCAGGCTATTTTTGTTTTACCGATGCGAAATCACATAGATATTTCACTGGCAAGGTTTCTCATGATTTTCAGTCTTGTGTTACTGGGGATCCTGGAATACCTGTGGCTCAGAAATGAATATCAGAATGCATACCGGGACATGGAAGACAAACTCAATCATGTCATGTTTTCTTCTATGCGGGATGTGGAAGATTCCCTGATCTTCTCCAGGATGACAGCCTTCCCTTCCTTCAATCAGCAAAATGGAAAAGAACCTCTTGTGTTCAGTGTTGTCATCAATGATGATGATTCTATTCAGACCATTAATAAAATAGGTCCTGAAAAACAGATTGAACATGAGAAAATTAATTTCAAGGCACGCCATCCCATGCGTGGTGCCATTCTAAAAGAATTAGTATTTGACACCTCATCTGTTGATACACAGAATATCAATTTCAGTGCAATGGTGATGAGTCATATCCGCCTTACAGACAGCACAGGTGACTTTGCGGGATATAAGATTATTAGTTGGCAAGGCAAGGACACGATGATCGAAGAAGTGATGAGTCGACCACAGTTTGATGTACTAACGGATAAGAAAATAGCACTCGTCAATCCAAATTACAAAGCGGAAATCTTTAATGACCTCATTCCTCATATGAGTTTCGTTTTATTCCTCTGGATCATGGTTGCTGCTGCCTTTTATTATATCTGGAAGAATCTCCGTCAACAAATTCAACTGAATGCATTGCGTGATGAGTTTGTAAGTAATATCACACATGAATTGAAAACACCCATCACCACTGTTGGTGTGGCACTTGAAACTTTGAATATGTCAGGTGACTTGCGCAATGCACAGAGCCGAAAATACCTGGACATCTGCCAGAGTGAACTCAAACGGTTGTCTATGCTGGTGGAACGAATCCTTCACAGCCGCTCCCCACAAGTGCATTACGAAAAGCTGGATGTCAAACTAGTCCTGGAAGAAGTCATGGACAGAATGAAAGTCCAGTTTGAAAATAAACATGCAGACGTAGATATACAGGAAGAAGGCGATGGCTTTGTGATCAGTGGAGATAAGACACACATGAGCGGCGTATTCTATAATCTGCTGGATAATGCTTTGAAATATAGTTCCAGTCATCCGGTGATCAAAGTTCACCTGGTGAGAAATAATGGAACGATACGTTTAGATATTGTAGACAATGGTATTGGTATTGCACCTGATTACCAGGATAAGATTTTTGAAAAACTATACAGGGTTCCGCAGCAAAACAGGCATGATGTCAAAGGCCATGGACTAGGTCTGAGCTATGTAGCGGATGTTGTCAAACAACATCATGGTAAAATAGACCTGGTCAGTGAGCCGGGCAAAGGATCTACGTTCAGCATGACTCTTCCGGCATACCATGAAAACTAATACCCCAACACCATCAGCCAATCTGAATGGAATCCATGTGAAAGGTTTATCATCATCGGAAAAGAACCGCTCCTCCGGAAAGAAAATGAAAGTGCTTTATGTAGAGGATGAAGAAGTGCTTGCCTCGCTGGTGAAAGATCATCTCGAGCGCAATGGCTTTGAAGTTTGTTGGACACCCAATGGTAGTGAAGCAGAAATATTATTTCAGCAAAAGAAACCGGACCTATGCATTCTCGATATTATGTTGCCTGGAAAAAGTGGGTATGAAATCGGGAAGGAAATCCGGAAGGTGGATAATGCCATTCCCATTATTTTTCTGACGGCCAGGAGTGAATCTAAAGATGTAGTTGAAGGATTTAAATCCGGAGGTAATGATTACCTCAAAAAACCTTTTAGCCTCGAAGAGTTGATGGCCAGAGTCAACAATCTGTTCGCGATGTCTGGTCGGGGCACACCGGGACAACATCGCATAGGTTCGATGACATTTGATCCTGTAAGAATGGTTATTCAGCATGAAGATCAATCCATTTCCCTTTCCCATCGCGAGAATGAACTATTAAAAATGCTGATTTCCACGCCAGGTAAACCAGTTGAACGTAAGCAAATCCTCCTTGACCTCTGGGGCGATGATCATTTCTTCAATTCCAGGAACCTGGATGTCTACATCACCCGTCTAAGAAAATACCTGAAGATGGATCCGGAGGTGCAGTTGATCACGCTGAAAGGAGTTGGTTACCAGCTCGTAACCGGGTAGAGGGCAGAAGGGCGGAAAATGGGCAGAAGGGCAGAAAAGCGGAAAGGCGGGAAAGCACCATTAGTTGTTTTCAGTACTTCATTCGCATGCATAGGTTCACATTCAATAAAGCGGTAACTTTTAATCAAAGCCACATCGCCTGGTTTCTTTCACCAAGGTTCATTTAACTATTCTAGAATAACCCTTCTGCCGTTCCGCCCTTCTGCCGTTCCGCCCTTTTCCTATCTTTACCCCTCACATGGAAAGTAAGTTCAAGCGCCAACTGGCAGCGATCGTTTTTACGGATATCGTTGGGTATACGCACCTTATGCATATCAATGAGGAGCGTGCACTCTTGCTCAGGTCGCGGCACAGGAGCATTTTGTTGGCATTGCACGAAAAATATGGAGGGGAAGTCCTGCAGTTTTTCGGTGATGGGACTCTGAGCATCTTCCACAGTAGTGTCAATGCCGTGGAATGTGCTGTTGAAATGCAGATTGAATACAAGAAAGATCCTGAAGTGCCTGTGCGTATAGGTATACATGTCGGGGACATCAGTTATGATGGTACAGATGCTTTTGGGGATGGCCTTAATGTAGCTGCCCGCATAGAACCACTCTGTGAGCCTGGGGGAGTATATATTTCAGAACGTGTTTTTGAAGACATCCGCAATCATGCCTGGCTCCAGGCAATCCATGTTGGACAGTTTCAATTGAAAAATATTAGCGGGGAGACACCTTTGTTTGCGATCTCCAGCAAAGGCATGGCTCTTCCTGTGATCCGCAATTCAAAAACACCACCTAGCAATCATGTCCGGCCGAAGAGCTTTGAACCAGATGTAAAAGCCTACCAGGTTTTTGATGAGCATGAAGGGAAATCTAAAAAAATAGCTTCCATTCTGGCATTGACGCTAGGATTAGTTGGCGTGCATCGTTTTTACCTAGGCCGGAAGTTTTGGGGTATCCTCAATTTTGCGGGCTTTTTTATTGCCATGCTCATTATGATTGAAGAGCAGTTTCCCTGGTTTATTATTGCCATTGGCATGCTTTCCATTGTGGAAAGTGTGCTGTTCTCTGTCATGCCCCAAAAGGAATTTGATGCTAAATACAATAGTGGCGTGCCTTCCACAAGGAAAGAAAAGAAAGCAGCAAAAGCTGAACAAAAAAGGCGGGCACCAGATGCGACTCAAACCAGGAAATCAAGAGGCAATCTTATCATCAAGGATGCATTTATAGCCTATCGCTCAGGCAACTTCGATATGGCCAGGAAATATTTTGAAGATGCGTTGCAGTATGACTATAATGATCCACATACACATTTCATGTTGGCATGCTGTCATTCAATAGCCCGTGATGCTAAGCAAGCCTATTTCCACCTGGCCAGTGCAGTAGATTTCGGCTTCCAGGAGTTCGAAGAGATCTATCATAATGACGCAATGGCATGGCTCAGGTCACAACCTGATTTTGACATATTTGTTAAAAACGGCTACAGGCAAGTAGCTTTTCTGGCCACTCCTAAACCGGATTTATTGGAAAGCAAAAGCTATTACGATACCACTGTCCTTGACCGTATCGCCGATCTCGGCGAGCTCCTTGAACGTGGTGTGATCACCCGCGATGATTTTGAGAGTCAGAAGAAGGAGCTACTCGGGAATTAGAGAGTAAAGAAGATCATGCCTCCTCCCTTGAGGGAGGTCGGGAGGGTGTCATTGTTTAAGCATTAACCTGAGATTAAATTTGCGACGTTAACATCCCCCAAACCCCCTTCGAAGGGGGAGAAAAACATACTCTCTGCCCCATGCCCCATGCCCTCTGCCCCATGCTCGTTAACAATACTTTTACGCCCCCTCTTCTTTATAAAGTGTGGAATTACTACCTTTGCGGCCTGAAAGGCAAAATGTTATTGCTGAAAATCAACAAATTATGAGCTTAAAGAAGCAATTTTTGAAATCCAAGCCGGTTTGCAAGGTGACTTTCACCGTTGATCCAACCCTTATCGAAGGCGCCAAAGAAGTCGCTGTTCTTGGAGAATTCAACAACTGGGATCCATCCGAAGCCACGATGCGCAAACTAAAGGATGGTTCGTTTACCAAAACCCTCGAACTGGAAGTTGGACATGAATACCAATTCCGCTATCTCGTTGATGGAGCACGATGGATCAATGATACAGAGGCTGACAAATTCGTAAACAGCGGCGTTGCAGCTGAGCAGAACGGAGTCGTTACCCTTTAATTCAGGATTCAGGGTATCTTATACCCGCTAAAATCTAAAAAGGCAGTCCCCGGTCAGTCCGGACTGCCTTTTATGTTAAAAGGAGTCTTTATTTTCGCCACTCGTAACCCAGATCGTCATGAAAAAAATTGGAATCTTATTTGGAAAGGAAAATTCATTCCCGCCAGCATTTGTTGAACGCGTCAATAGCAAAGGTGTTAAAGGTGTTGAAGCTGAATTTGTCAAAGTCGAAGAACTCATCCAGGGTAAACCTTCCGGATATGCCGTGATCATCGACCGTATCAGCCAAGATGTTCCTTTTTACAGGGCGTATCTTAAAAATGCGGCTCTTACAGGAACGGCTGTAATCAATAATCCTTTCTGGTGGAGCGCAGATGAAAAGTTTTTCAACAACTGCCTATCCGAACATATTAAGGTTCCGGTTCCAAAGACGGTATTACTTCCTTCTAATCAACGTCCTGACGATACCTCTGAGCAATCCTTCCGCAACATGAAATTCCCGCTCGACTGGGAAGGCATGGTGGAATACCTCGGTGGATTTCCATTATACATGAAACCTCACTCCGGTGGCGGATGGAAGAGTGTGTATAAAGTAACCAGCTTTGAAGATCTTTTTGCAAAGTTCAATGAGACTGGCCAGTTGGTGATGATGCTTCAGGAGAATATTGATTTCGATGCATACTTCCGTTGTTATTATCTGGGTGGTGATCGCGTCAGAGTCATGCCTTATGAACCACGCAATCCACATCACCTGCGTTATATTGACAAGCCTGCGATCGATGATCCTAAGCTGATGAAAGAAATCCACAAGCTTGTACTGAAGATCAATCATGCACTTGGTTACGAATTCAATACTGTTGAATTTGCAGTAAGAGGTGGTATTCCTTATGCGATTGATTATTGCAATCCGGCACCAGATGCGGACCTGCACAGTGTAGGTGAGGAAAACTTTGAATGGGTAGTGGAGAATGCTGCAGAGATGGCAATCGAAAAAGCATTAGCACACAAAGCCAACAAATCACATATCAATTGGGGCTCCTTTATCCAGGCTTCAGTTGAAGGCAAAATGCCGAAATAGTCAGAATGGATCATTTTTTGATCTGATATTGTATAATCATCCCGGTTGTTCATGAAGTTTAATCATCCCGTGCGCATGGCCATCCTCGACATGAACAATAATGTCGAGAACATGGGTATTGCCAGTATCCAACGTATTGCAGATCGTTTTGCGGTTATTGATTACGAAGTATTTGATGTGCGTTACAAGCACGAAGTACCTGGATTGGACTTTGATATCTATATCTCCTCAGGTGGTCCTGGTGATCCTTTAGATGGCGATGGTGTTTGGGACAAGGCTTATTTTGACCTGATGGACCAGTTGTGGGAATACAACAAGAATCACTCGGAAAAGAAATTTGTCTTTTTCATCTGCCATTCGTTTCAGATGATTTGTCATCACATGGGTATAGGCACAATATCGCTTCGTGACAAAGAATCATTCGGTATTCTACCGATGGATAAGACGGAAGATGGGAATACAGATCCATTGATGATGCATCTCAATAACCCGTTCTATGGCGCAGACTTCAGAAGATTTGAAGTAATCTATCCGAATATGGATCGTCTTCATGAATTGGATGCAACAATTACAGCACTTGAAAATCCTGATCTTGATATCGATGACAATCGTGCATTGATGGCAGTCCGATTTTCTGATGCATGGTTTGGTACACAGTTCCATCCGGAGGCACATCCTGATGGTATGGTCAAATACCTGCGTCGTCCTGACAAGAAGGAGATGATCCTTGCCAATTTCGGCCTCAATACGTATGAGGAGATGATGCACAATGCACTGCATCCCGAGAGACTAACCAATACCCGCGATCTTATCCTGCCGGTCTTTATCAAAGAGGCTATGGAGAAGATACTTGCGTATAGCAAGAATGGGGCGCCTGTACTTTGCTAACATTTTGCCCCTTTATCCTCTAAAGGGGACTTCCATATTAACTCATCAGTAGCTTTTTTTCCGAAGAAATCAGCGACCGCGCACTCTCACACCCACACCCACACTCACTCCGAATTGGGGCAAAGCAGTATATTTCCCGATATGATACCGGAAATACGTGAACGCTACAACGCACAGTTTACAGAAGAGAAATACCAGGCCTTTTTGCAGGATGTCTATGATCAGTTTGATCATAAACCCGGATTTCGTATTGCAGAAACACCGGTATTTGTTCCTAAAGGGCTGAAGGATAAAATATTCGAAGCTTGTCATCAGATTTCAGCACTTATTCTCAGACCTGATTTTAAAAAGCTGACTGAACCATCACTAGTGGATTCAAACAGAGTCCCTGGTGAAGATGCACATACTACATTTCTGCAAATGGATTTTGGGTTGTGTGAAGGACCGGATGGTGAGATCACTCCTAAGCTTATCGAAGTGCAGGGTTTTCCTTCGCTATATTTTTATCAACACTTTGTCGCAGGGTTATATCGAAAACATTTTGACATTCCGGATACAGTCAATCATTTGTTTAATGGATTTACACCTGAATCGTATGTGAAATTATTGAAGGACATCATTGTCGCTGATGAGGATCCAAAAGAAGTAGTGTTGATTGACATTGAACCTTTCAAACAGAATACACAGATTGATTTCCATGCAACACGGAAAGTACTGGGCATCCACGTAGCGTGCGTTTCAGATCTTTTCAAGAAGGGGAACCAGTTGTTTTATAAAGACGATGCAGGTAAAGATGTTCGTGTCAAACGCATTTATAACCGCGTCATTTTTGATGAATTGATACAACGTCAAGATCTCGATGTGAAGTTTTCCTTTACGGATGATCTGGATGTCAAATGGGTAGGACATCCCAATTGGTTCTTCAGGATTTCAAAATATACCATGCCCTATATCCAGAGTGATTATATGCCAAAGACTTTATTCCTGGACCAGGTGAATACTATTCCACAGGATCTTGAAAATTATGTACTAAAACCTTTGTATTCTTTTTCTGGCGCTGGTGTTGTCTTTCATGTCAGGCCACAGGACATTGAAGCCATTAGCGATCGTTCGCAATTTATCTTACAGGAAAAAGTAAACTATGTACCGGTCATCAAGACTTACGACAATGATGCCGTCAAAGTAGAAGTCCGCATCATGCTGATATGGCCCGACAATGCTCCCGAGCCTATCATCGTCAACAACCTCGCGCGTCTAAGCAAGGGCGAAATGATCGGCGTTAAATTCAATAAGGATAAGACGTGGGTAGGAGGGAGTGTGGGATTCTACGAAGAATAAAAAAAAGAAAGTACGGGCGAGTCGCGACTCGCCCGTACTTTCTTTTTTTTATTCTTTAAGCGGCACCACCGTCGAATACTCCTCCTTTATCACCTTCGAATACTTACTCAGCATTTCTTCAATGCGTTTTTCGGTCTTGTGTTGGAAGATAAAACCGATGTGATATTTTTTATGGAGCTTCCACCAGATCTCGGAGTCGGTGAAGAGATCATAATCTGGTTTCTCTTGTTTGCTTAAGGTGACGATGATGCCCGCCTGCAAATCATCAACTAATGGAAGGTGATATTTCTTACCGGTCAACACTGCATGTTCGATATTGGCCCATTCGGTCCAGAGACTGATGCCACTGGCGGATTCTACCATGTCGGTGAGATGTGCACCTCCACAACGAGCTGATGTTTCAAGGAAGAGAATTTCTTTTCCTCCGTCACGCACAATGTATTCAGAGTGGCTTGCTCCATGACGCAATCCGAACGCCGCCAATACTTTCATATTGAGATTGACGAGCTTTTTGGATAAAGCATCTTTGTTGCTCATGGTCTTTGATTGGAAGATGCCGCCACCATGGGCTACTTCGAATGGAGCATCGAGGTATTGGGATGCACGTGTGAAAAGCGTTTCATCATTGTAGTTGAGACTATCCACATGGCAAATGATGCCGGGTCTGAATTCCTCAAGCAGGTATTCATGCCGATGATCATCCGTTTCCTCCGCCCATTTCCAGAATGCATCCGCATCCGCGATCTTGCGGATATTGAGTGAACCTGCATCTCTCCTGGGCTTAGCTAACCACGGTCCTTTGCTTGTCTTCAGAAATTGGCGAATGGTATCATCATTAAACAACGACGTAAATCCTGGGATAGGAATTCCCGCATCGCGCGCTTCTATACGCATAGAAAGTTTATCAAAAAAATGGCGTGCGGTAGTCTCACCCATACCTGGGATCTGGAATTCTTCACGCAGCCTTGCAGCCTTCCAAACATCATAATCATCCAAGGCTATCACCCTATCGATCTTGTGCGAGCGAAATAAATGCGCTGTCCCTGAGATCAACAAGTTGATGTCCCACTTGCGGCCATCTTTTTCCGGCATGTAGAATATTTCTTCAAGATCATCAAAGGGCCATGGTTCATGCCTGTTCTTTTCAGACGTCACCAGGAAGATGGTATGGCCAAGCCGCTTCAGCTGGCGCAGAAAGGCGCCGCCTTTAAACTCGCAGGAGATGCATAGAAATACGTAAGTTCTGTCCATGCTTAAAAGTAATAATTTCCACTTAGCTATGCTAAGCTGTCAGCGGTCAGCTCTCAGCTATCAGTTTGGCTTCCAGCTTCCAGCTTCCAGAGGCTATCAGCTCTCAGCTGTCAGCTCTCAGGTTGGCTACAAGCTTCCAGCTACCAGCTTCCAGAATTCTGTTTCTTGAGTTAATAAGCTTCATAAGCCTATAAGCTCAATAAGCTGATAAGTTACATTTTGCTACCATACTCCCAACTCACATTTGGTCCCTGAGCTTGTCGAAGGTGAGCATAAACCCGAATCACAGTGCCTGATAGCTGATAGCTGATAGCTGACAGCTGGACCTAATAGCTGATAGCTGACAGCTGAGAGCTATTTACTAAATTGCGCCCCTTATTTCCAGACCAGACCGTAAAAAGCGGATGCAGCCCTTTTCTCAACTCACTCAGGCTCTGCCTAATTACCCGATTATTGAGCTCATTGATCATGGGTTTGAGATCCCGCAACTGGGGAAAAGCAGGCGGATTTGGGCCCTTTTGCCCCACAATTACTACGATTCTGATAAGGAATACCCGGTTTTATACCTCCAGGATGCTCAAAACCTCTTCGATGACGATGCCCCATTTGGGAGCTGGTCTATAGACCGGCACCTCATGGAGCTGGCAGCCGCAGGGAATGGTGATCTCATCGTCATTTGTATTGACCATGGGGGGAGAGAGCGGATCCAGGAGTATAGCCCCTATTTCCACCGGAAATTTGGGGAAGGGCAGGGGAAAGATTACGCCAATTTTATCATTGAGACCTTGAAGCCTTATGTGGACTCCCATTACCGGACAAAACCACACCGGATTTATACCGGAATTGGAGGTAGTAGTATGGGAGGATTGATCAGTGCATATATCGGCATTGTGCATCCGACCTGGTTTTCAAAACTGATGATATTCAGTCCTTCTTTCTGGTATTCAGACGAAATCTATTTTGACGCGTTCAAGTACAATTATACCCTTCCGATGCGTATGTTTATTTACGCAGGAGAGAAAGAAACCCGGTTTATGAGCCAGCATATTCATCAATTTAAAGATGCTGTATCGCATGGGTTTTTTTCAAGTAAACTCACTACATTTAACATTGTAATCGATCCCAATGGCCAGCACCAGGAGAAATACTGGGGAGACATTTTCCCGGCTGCTGTCAAGTGGCTTTTCTTTTCTGATCAAGAAGACCAATAATGAAATTACAGGCCTTGTCCTCTCCAGAGGAATTTCTGGAGAAAGTCGACACACTTTGTGTTCCTGCTTGCAAGGAAAAGGCTGAGGGTATTTATCACTCCTTGTTGTCTCTCATCATCCATCACGATGCACTTCCGGCATTACCGGATTTTTTAGCCATGAAAGCCAACCCGGCTATTTTCTATGGTACACTCAATGGCCATCGTATCAAAGTAGTTTACTGGAGTGAAGCAGAGAAACTCACCGAAGCAAATGCCTATAGTCTGTCCAAAAAAATGGCTATCAAGGTCAAAAGCGAATGCATCGGAAAACCAGGGCTGTGGATAGCACATCTGGATCAACCCGAATTAATAAAATCTGTATTTGCTGGTTGGACCGCAGGACAGTATGAGCTTGGGCTGTACAAACAAAATGATCACACAGATCAAAAGAATGGCCACCATGACATCATTGCACACCTGCCTGCAAATGTAGATGAGCAAGTTGCAAAAGATGGTATCACCATCGGGCTTGTACAACAAGAGGTCATGAACCTGGTCAATACACCTGCAAGTCATAAATCACCTGCTTATCTCGGCGCATGGGCTTCACGCAGCGCAGCCCAGTATGGTTATACCGCCAACGTGTTAGACAAACAAGATCTGACTACGATGGGCATGCATGCATTGCTTGCAGTCAACAGAGGTAGTGAGCAACCTGCAGTATGTGTAGTGACACATTACAAACATCCTGAAGCAAAGAAGAAAATAATCTTTATCGGTAAAGGTGTCATTTTTGATACAGGTGGTGTGTCCATCAAGGATTCCAAAAACATGCATTACATGAAAAGTGACATGGCTGGCGCAGCGGCTGCACTTGGAACTGTGGAAGCATGTGCACGATTAAAGTTGAAAGTAGATGTGATGGCGATTACGCCTACCACAGATAATAGTATCGATGGATTGTCGATCAAGCCGGGTGATGTGATTTCATCTTATGCTGGTAAGACCATAGAGGTATTGGATACAGATGCAGAAGGAAGATTGGTGCTTGCAGATGCATTAGCTTATGCAGTAAAAGAGTTTAAGCCAGATGTTATGATTGACCTGGCTACACTGACCGGAAGCATTGTAGCGGCACTTGGCCCACAAGCAGCCGGACTCTTCAGCAAGAATAATGAATTAGCCTCTTCTCTTGAAGCAGCAGGTTATTCTTCCGGTGAGCGCGTGTGGCGCATGCCTATGTTTGATGAATATCACGATGACATGCAATCTGATATTGCAGATATCAAAAACCTGAGTGAAAAACCATATGCAGGTTCAATCACTGCCGCTAAGTTTCTTGAGTACTTCACCTCAGAGCATCCTGCATGGGCTCACCTGGATATTGCAGGTATGGGCTTTCAGCCAAATGGTTTTGGCAAAGGGTATTGTGCAACGGGGTATGGGGTGAGGCTTCTCATCCAGTGGATGAGCAAAACTTAAGCTGTCAGCTGTCAGCTCTCAGGAGGGTGATCTTGCACCAGGATAAACTTTTTACTTCAACTTGGATATTGGGTATTGGCTATTGAATATAAGCCAAGGCTGTCATCATACTGGATGATTATTTGCAATTCGATTATCAATCGACATTTTGAGATCACAAGCCCGAAGGGCTTCAACTACATTTAACAAGTTCGATTTCATTAAAGCTTCGGTTACCTGCTACCAGTGTAAGCATCTATGGTTTTATTAAGCCCGAAGGGCTTCAACTACATTAACCCTGGGCGCAGCCCGGGGTATTTGCGATGTAGAATCATTTCGACCCTGAAGGGGTCGTACAAACATCGTCAGGCGTCGGTTGACCGACGTCATTGTGACCGCAAAGCTTTGCTTTGCAATTGAATCTCAAATGCCATCGTTAAAACTCACCCCCGCCCCTCTCTTATTTTAAGTCTATCAAATAGAATTAACTTCAATTTCAAGAGAGGGGAGTTCCTGATTTCACAACTCCCCTCTCTTTTACTTAAATCATATTGCGTATGCTAAATCAAGTGTAAGAGAGGGGTTGGGGGTGAGTTGTACATTACGCTCAACGTCTTCACAGATTGACATGGTAAAGCTGTTGGTTTCTCGAGCGTAGTCGCACCATTGGATATTGGATACAAATGGATGGCGCAGCCATCCATTTAGTTGATTATGTTAAGCGTAGATTGCATCTACGCTTGTGCGTCAGCAAAATTCTATTTTGCGAATATGCAAATTTCAAATTTGCCAATATGAAGTGTCGAATAAACTTAATCTGGTTCCTGAAATACTTTTTACTTCAACTTGGTTATTGGTTACTTGTGGTGAGCGTAGTCGAACCATTGGCTATTGAAAACAAGTCAGGTCTGTCTCCCGACAAAACTTCTTTATTCGTTATTCGATATTCATTATTCCTTATTCTACCGTAATAATGTGATATCCCCAATTCAGATTGAGTGTAAGTGTCTGTGTGGGTGTGGAATTGACATTCCCTGATTTAAATTCTTCTATCTCATGAGTGTAATGTCACCATATCTTGTCTCTATGTTCCCAGAGGTGTACGAGATAACTGCTTTATAGGTAAAAACTGCAGGATTAAGTCTCTCACCTTTAAACAATCCATCCCAGGATACAGCAGGATCAGTCGGAAGGATATGCTTTGCACCAAAAACCATATTGCCCCAACGATCAAAAATCTCGAAAGATGAAATCTCCTCGACACCATCACCAACACTGATGGATAGCACATCATTGCTCCCATCGCCATTCGGAGAGAAGATATTCGGTACATAAACTTTCTGATCCGTAGTCACGGATACTGTCATGCTATCCCTGTCTGCACAACCATCTATTGAAGTAACAAAAACGGTATAAGCTGTAGTAATAATCGGTGCCACTAATTGAGTCAGACAGTTTGGACAATCGATGCTGTCGATCCCTGTCCACATGACTGATGACAGTGAGTCAAAAGGTAAATTGACGATCGCTTGCAATAATGATGAATCTCCAAGAGAGATGACCTGGTTATCACCAAGCTCTACCTGCACCATGAGGGGGACATCGATGGAGATGATCTCTGTGGCACTTCAATCATTGGCATCGAGTGAAGTGAACTGGTATATGCCTTCGCTCAATCCTGCAAAGTCAGGGGATGACTGGAAAATTGTCCCATCAATCGAATAGGTGTAAGGTGCAACTCCTCCGACTGCTTTGACAGTGATGCTGCCCAACTGCTGATCAAAACAATCCGGTTCCGATATCTCAAATCCAATCATGAATGAAACTGGCTCTGTCAATGTGATCACACCATTTGTTGTACATCCATTTCCATCCGTAACGGACACAGCATAGTTGCCTGCGCTGAGACCTGTGATGAGTGGATCTATATCACTTGTTGACCAGAGGTAGTCAAAAGGCGCTATCCCGCTTGCATTTGCGATCGCGCTACCATCCGCGTCGCCTGCACAACTGATATCAAAGCCATTGTAATCGATTGCAGATTGTACTGTAACAACAAGCAGAGGAAAAAGTGTTGTGTTTTCTATAACAAGGCTGTCACATCCATCCTGCCCAGCGTAGATCGTTTCGACATTTCCAACTTGCGTAGGATCACAGGTGTTGAAAACAAAAGATGTTGTATCACCAGGTAAGAGAGTTATGGTTTCTGTGATGACACTGTCACATCCATATTGATTGGTCAGCGTAATGACGAAAACGCCTGCTTGTGAAGCAATGCATGTGGTCGATGCAAGGGAGGTCTGATCAATTGGTAAAAGAGTGATGGTCTCAGTCACAATGCTGTCACATCCATATTGATTTATGAGCATTTGCATAAACACACCTGCTGCCGATGGATCACAAGTCGTGGAGTTCAGAGAAGTAGCATCTGATGGTAGCAATGAAACAGTCTCTGACACGATGCTGTCGCAACCAAACTGGTTGACCAAGGAAGTAACAAATATCCCTGCAGCCGATGGATCACAAGTCGATGAACTGATAAAAGTAGAGTCTTGAGCAGAGAAGGTCACCGTCGTGATGATAAGGCTATCACAACCTTCATTTCCTGTTAGGATGTCTTGCGATACACCCAGGTCAGAGCTATCACAACTTGTTTGAAATAGAAGGGTGGTATCTGGTAATCCTTGTGTAATCGTGGTGATCACCAGGCTTTCACAACCCTGGGAGTCAATGTATAATGAATCAAACACCCCGATCTCCGAAGCAATGCATGAAGTGCCTGAAAGATGAGTGGTATCGACCAATGAAAATGTAGTCATCAGCACCACCAGACTATCACATCCATCCAATCCGTTAAGAGTGTCTTGCAATACACCCACGGCTGAGCTGTCACAACTTGAGGTATAGAGAAAAGTTGTATCTCCGGGTGGTATATAACTGATCGTCGTGATGACCAGGCTATCGCATCCGTTTTGATTACTGAACGTATCAGTCGTTATCCCTGCTTCTGGCCAGACACAAGTATTGAGCGAGATAAGTGTAGTATCGGATGGTAACAATGTGACAGTGGTTGTCACGACAGTATCGCATCCGTTTGGATTGTTGAGATGAGTGATGAAGACACCTGCAGCAGGTGGATCGCAGGTGGTGGATTGCTCCTGGATCATTACGGCAGGAAGTATAGTTAGAAACGTGGTGACCATACTGTCACAACCATACTCAGTCTCTAATAGATTTTCATACACACCTGCCTCGGTCTCCCAATAGAATCCAAGCCAGATGCTGTCCCCATCACAAAGGCTCACTTCTTGCTCTTGCACATAAGTAGGATAGACCTCGATAATTTGCTCAGGATCGGTGATCTCGATGCATCCCGGCTGATCAGGCACCACTTCCGTGATCGTGTATGTCGTGGTCACAAAAGGAAGATCAGTAAAGCTAAATGTGCCACTTATTCCTGTAAACACAAATGGTGATCCGGGATCAGCCTCTATCGTGACCGTGATCGGAAAAGGAGAATCGGTCTGAATGGTAAGTGTAGCTTGCTCATTGTCACAGATATCTGTATCACCGGTGAGAGATACATGGATGACGGGAATCACATCGATTATCATTGTATCGACTCCAGGACAGAGTATGCCATCGCTGACCGTGACAATGTACTCTCCAGATTCATTGACACTAATCATTTGAGTATCATCTCCAGTGGACCATGCGTAAGTTGATCCGGGATTTCCGGCATCCAGGGTGACAGATATGCCATCACAAGATTCCAAATCGGGACCCAGATCAACCAAAATCAGCGGAATCTCACTGACCTCGACAAAATAATTGGTGATCTCACTTGTCGAACCGGAGGCTGACGTAAATTGTGCTTCAATCGTGCGAAGTCCGCCCGTCGGCATAGTGGCTTGATTGATATATCGTATGAGGTGAATTGCGGTTTTAAAGTCCTCAATGGTAGCACCTCCAAGGTTTGTTAATGTTATCATGTCAGTCCCTGATCCGGAAACATCGATATTAGGAACACTACCTGTCATAACTAAAATCTCAAAGGGTGCATCTAGTATAGGGGCTGCAATGGAAATCGCCACCTCTTGCACCCAGTCGTCGGAGAACAGTCGGATGTCACTATCAGCGATTGGCACGCCTTCGGGTGTAAAACATGTGAAATATGTGGTGGAATTGTCATTATTACAATCCAGGTCAAACATCAACGCACAGGGAGCAGGAATGGTGTATTCAAGCATCGAAGTTATAGCATCAAAATATTCATGCACTTGACACAATATTGAGATGCTACCATCAACTATATTCACCAATCGAACTTCTGCATATGGCCATCCTGTTTCTTCATATGTAGCTAATAGCGTGTTGCACCAAGGAGAGGCTGTTAAACCATCGTATTCTCCTGCATCTGGAATAATATGAATCAATTGACTGGATTCAGGATTTGTAATATTTAATCTTACAAGACCATTTGTTGACATATAATAGACTTCTCCATTATAGAGACATAGGTCTGTAGCTGTGTTGGCAATTGGAAAGGGGGAATTGCCTACGATGGAATATGTGCTATTAGTAATGTTAATTTCATAAACTGCGTTATTGGATGGTGGATATTCAATGGCATAGAAAATCCCCTCACTAGTTGAAACCAAGCCAGCTAAATTTAATGTTGACCATACAGGCGTGGCCCACGACCATTCACAAGTTATTGGATTTTTCTCCAAAATTGAAGGATTCCCTCCGCCGTAAAAAATGCCTTCAAATGAAAATGTAGCAGCATCTTGCGCAGATGAGCTACTACCACAAATTGGTTCAAATGAACAACTGCATGGCGGCTCATCAATTAATATCTCATGCATAGTTACAAAAATATCTCCATAAATAGATTGCCCTAAAAAGGGGTTGCAACCTAATATTGAAAACAGAAAAATCAATGGAATTGATTTATTCATTAAAATTCCGATTGAAATAAATGTTATTAAACATAAATAATCTCATTAAATCGAGCTAAATAAAGGAAGTGCACTGTGGAATACATTGCACTTCCTTTGAAATATACTCAATTAGCCACCACAAGGTCCTTCTAGAATACAACTACCATCTACATCATACGAAGATCTGTCTTCTTCATTAAATGTTTCGGTTGTCCAACTAGGATTGAATTGGTTGCGTCGGCAATGAAAGCGGACGCTCGTTGCCCCAGAAGGTGATGCAAATCGATATATCTGGAAAGCGGCATTTTCATTCATGCAAAAATTATGGGTTAAGTCATTAGGTCCCAGGAAAAACATGCTATGTTGCAGCCCATCAATATCATTTTCACACGGTGAAGGATCAATCTCGCATGTTGCTGCATCACCATCTGAAGTGCCACAAATGCTAAAATAGCCAGGATCTCCGCCCGTCCATTCGATGATACAGCAACACTCATCCATGCCTGGGCAATCAATACAATTACCGCGAGGATCAATTTGCACAGTATCATTTGGAATGGATTTCTGTAGTTCTGCTTTTTCACAGCCATAGCTTAAGGAGACTAGACAAAAGCAAAGGATATATAGAAATTGATAATTTTTCATTTACTTAGATTTTAGAATTTTTTAATAATTGACCGGTATCCAGGGCCTTAATCCCGAAAATGCCGGTTTTTCTTTCTTGTTTCCAGTTTGCGTTACTGAATATTTTACGTTAGGTTTTCTTGTGGGTAATCCCAATTCCTCCCTTCTGCGTTGGTTTTTGTTTGCTTATTCTTCCTGATTGAAGTTTTATGCAAGGGGTTCTTTATGATAAATATGATTTTATGGGGGTCGGCCTGCCTCATGTTGAACACCTACTCATGAGACAGTGATCTACTCATGCGTTGTCACTAGTTTAAAGCCTTTGAAAGGGAGCCTTTTATATACAATGTGTTTATAATCAGGGAGTAGGCAAGGCCAAAGCGTAAGAATTACACTTTTTATTGAAAATATATTTGTACAATGTAACAATGTAACAATGTAACAATGTAACAATGTTTCTTCTGTTAAAAACCACCTCGGCTGACGCCACATATTGAAGGTCATCGCACTGGATTTTCAGGGTTAAATCAAAAGGCACATGGAAGTTAAGGATTTTCATTGGCAGTAGGGTAGCCTTGAATGTTAAACTTGTAAGAGCTTTCAGCTTTCAGGGGGTGTAATTAAATGAAAAAAGTTTGGCATCGGTTGATCGACGCTTAACTTTTGGGTTTTTATTGGATGTACGTCCTGGGTGTTTTCGAAGCATTGCCTACCATCACACCCCCATCCCACACTTCTTACTCTCTTACTCTCTTACTTTCTCACTGTCTTACTATCTTGTCGACTCTCAATCCACAGATTAACCCAATGCACAGAATGCTCGCACACATTGCTCTCCTCGTCCGCGATTACGATGAAGCCATTCAGTATTACACAGAGGTGCTCAACTTTGAGCTCATAGAAGATACAGTCATGAGTGAGACTAAGCGTTGGGTGCTTGTCAGGCCTTCTGCGCATGAGGGATGCAATTTGCTACTTGCGAAAGCAGCAAATGAAGAGCAATTATCAAGAGTAGGCAACCAAACCGGTGGGCGTGTATTTCTTTTCTTGCACACGGATGATTTTTATCGGGATTATGATCATCTCATTTCTCATGGAGTGGTCTTTACCAGGGGACCAATTGAAGAAGTATATGGGACAGTAGGTGTCTTTAAGGATTTGTATGGCAATCTCTGGGACCTCATCCAGCCAAAGGAAATACCGATGTCTGAAACACCTTACATTCCTTGAAATTTATAACACGAACGATCTGGATACTTTCACTGGTAAGCTTCTTCCAGGATGTATGCAGTGAAATGTTGTATCCTGTACTCCCGATCTACCTGGCCAGTATTGGATTTTCTGTTGTCTTTATTGGTGTGATGGAAGGTTTCGCAGAAGCCACCATTGGATTGAGCAAAGGTTACTTCGGCAAGCAATCAGACCTTTCCGGTAAACGATTACCTTTTGTTCAGGTGGGTTATGCGCTGAGTGCATTAGCTAAGCCATTGATGGTGTTGTTTTCGATACCCGTATGGGTGTTTTTCACCAGGACACTTGATCGTTTAGGAAAAGGAATTCGTACAGCTGCAAGAGATGCAATGCTGTCTGATGAAGCCACACGGGAGACCAAAGGAAAAGTATTTGGTTTTCACAGGTCAATTGATACGATGGGTGCAGTGATCGGCCCACTCCTCGCTTTACTCTATTTGTATTTCTATCCGGAAGATTATAAGACTTTGTTTTTTCTGGCATTTATTCCGGGACTGATCGCTGTCTTACTCACGTTTATCCTGAAAGAAAAAAAGGCAGCGCCAAAGCAACTTACAAAAGGATCAAGCTTCTTTTCATTTCTGGGCTATTGGAAAGAAAGCCCTCCGATGTACCGGAAAGTCCTTATCGGATTTCTTGTTTTTGCTCTGTTCAATAGTTCTGATTTATTTCTAATCCTGAAGTTGAAAGAATCGGGCTTGAATGACACCTGGGTGATTGGAGGTTATATACTATACAATCTCGTATACGCCTTGTTGGCTTTCCCACTTGGTATCCTTGCGGACCGCATTGGATTGAAGACAACATATATTATTGGCCTAATCATTTTTGCATGTGTCTACCTTGGTATGTCCATGACGGCGGATACCTATGTCTATATCGTATTGTTTGCATGCTATGGCATCTACACTGCCGCGACAGAAGGAATCACCAAAGCATGGATCAGTAATATTGCTGAACAGAAGGATACAGCTACGGCGATTGGTCTCTACTCCGGTTTCCAAAGTATTTGTGCATTGCTCGCCAGTTCGCTTACTGGTTTGATCTGGTATACGTTTGGATCAGCAGTTGCTTTTATTGCAACATCGGTGGTGGCGTTTGGGGTGGTGGTGTATTTTCTTTTTGTGAAAGAAAATAAAGCAGAGGGCACAGGGCATAGAGCATAGAGCGACTTGAATAAGGAATACCGAGAAAGGAATAATGAACAAGGAATAATGAACAAGGAACATCGAATTAAGAAGTATCGTCGGGAGACAGATCTGAGTTGTTTTCAATAGCCAATACCCAATAGCCAATAACCAATATCCAAGTTGAATTAAAAATTAAGCCATTTACATGGTAATAATAGTTGACGACTACAGTTAGATGTCTACGCGGAAATTGCTTCGGCAGCCAAGGAGAATCTTTCGTTAAGGTACCCCCATTGAGGGTGCAAAGGGGGTAAGCTATTGCTTAACAAGTTTCCTTGTCAGCACCTCAGCATCCCCACTGATGATCTTTACAAAATAAACCCCCGGCTGGTACCTGCTCATATCAATCGCTTCCTGCCAATGATCACGATCACCTAAAATTGGTTGGTCAAACATCTTCACACCTGATGGGGAATATACACTTAGCGAAAGATGATCACTTTGTAAGGCTTGGCCGGATACGATTGTATAACCGGATGTTGGATTAGGATTGAGATCAATAGTCATCGCCTGCGTATTGCCATCTGTAGATAATGGAATGGATTCAATCCAGATATTATCCAGGAACATTTGGTTTCCATATCCGGATTGGTTGACAAATCGAAGGGTTATGTATTGCCCTTCATAGGCACTCAAGTCCAAGGTTACCGGTCTCCATTCTTCACAGTTTTGTGGAGAGAATCTTTCATATTCATACAGGTTGTTTGGTCCTTCGCCGCTTGACGTGGTGCTCAGCTCCTCACCACCACTCCTGAATAATATGTCTGAAGAAGTACCACAATCATTACTCGCCAGAACTTTGAGTGAATCGATAAATGCATTTCCATCATAATAAGGGGCATACGCTACATTAAAATGCAATGTTGGTTCTATCACTTGAGTCAGATCCAGATTGACAGGAAGCAATAGATCATCGACACCGTAAGAACTGTAATCATAGTTGTTGACAAAATAGGCGATGTCCCCATCCGGGTTACAAGTCTCAATACTGACTGGAGCCCATGTGATTCCATTATCAGGATTAACCACAGTAAAATGATCCGTGGTTGAAAAATCTATGACAGGCGGTATTTCATTGATAATCGGTTGGAGCGCTTCGATCATGCCTTCTACAGTTTTTGTAGATGAGCCATTTGGATTTTGAACGGTGAGTGTGACATCATATGTTCCTGGATAATGATAGACGACTTTTGGATTTCTCAGCGTTGAAGTTGAAGGAGTACCACCTGCAAATTCCCACAACCATGTTGCGCCTTCATGAGAGAGCATGGAATAATCATCGAAGAGAATGCTATCACCAGGACATTCTGTTTGTAGTTTGTTAGCCATCGGTTGAGCCACAGGACGAGAGGTTACTGCGAAAGGGGATTCCCAGATACCTTTGCCATAAGCACCTAAACGAATTTTATGATCACGATAAAAGGGACGGAGTATACAAGTAGATACTTGTTTTGGAAGACCATCATTATATGGAAGCCACTCGGACATGCTGTCATCTCTATACCAAATGGTGCGGAACGTACCAAGATAGATGCCTCCATCTGTTCCGCCCTGGTGCATGATGTACGTGATATGTTCTCCATTCAATGCCGGTGTAGTCAGGTTTTCCCAGGTATCTCCGCCATCTGGTGAAGTATATATTTTTTCTCCATCGTTGGCATCTGGAAATGCTAACCAGATTCTTTGTTCATCTTCTGCATCACATGCCAATAGCCCGCGACGTGCATATCCCGGAGGGAAACTAAGTTGATCCCATGTTTCACCACCATCTATGCTTTTCCATAATAACCCTGGATCCCAGGAATATTCATCACGTTGAAATAGATACATCACCTTTGGATTGCTTCGACTGATTTCGAAGCTCATCGCCCGGGCATTGACGTCAGTACCAAATTCATGAAGCACTGTAAATTGACTTCCACCATCTGTCGTTTTCCAGATTTTGTTTTCATTGGTGACAAAGAAATGATTCCAGCAATGGGGAAGCCATTCCATCTCGCCACTTTCTGCATCATAATAACTTTCATTCGGAAATTTTCCAAAAGGAAGATATTGAACATAACCATTTTGTAATTCCGGCAGAATGACTTTACCCAAATCGGAATGATAGGTGTTGCGTCCTGCTCCTGGATTGACATATCCTGTGGGGGCTTCACCTCCGCCAAGGCTCAGTACTTCACCCGGCATCCAGTTTTCATGCCAGCCACTATTGCCATTGTGATAACGACCGCCTACCAGGATATCTTCATTCCATCCTGTACCAAAGCCCCAATAGTCCGATCCGGTAATGCCGCGGTTTCGTGCATAATGTGTTACAAAATGATCGTCTGAATATTCAATACCACCATCACTCGTCATCCATACATCCGTTCCGTTGATCTCAATCTCCTGACAGTCGGGATGAACGTAATTAAAATTATTACCACAATACCCACCATCACATGAGAAAGTGAACCCTCCATCAATGGATACCCAAAGATTCAGGAATCCGGCCATGACAAAATCCGCATCTACATCGGAGACATCAAACCCAAGATTGTAAAAGCCCTGGTGATACCCACCTGTGCGGCCAATGGTCGCCATGTTTGGGTGATTGATTTCATCCCATGGGCCACCGGCTGGAGGATTAGGTTGATACCAGGTCTCTCCTGCATCATCAGATCTCCAGATACCGATAAAACCAGAATCATCCGTTTTCGCTTCACCAATCAATACAGCATACACTCTGTTTGGATCAGCGGCTGTTACAGCAAGTCTGGCACCTCCATCATTACGACCTTCTGCATCGGAAAAAAACCAACCATTTTCTCGTAATTCCCATGTTGCTCCAAAATCAGTGGATTTGTAAAATCTGCAGATGCCTAGAGCAGGATCATTAGCCACCATAAATCCAACTGAAGAGTCATCAGATTTCCATTCGATGTCATAGCATGGTGTTTGAGTGATGTGTTCCCAATCATCACCACCATTGGTCGTCCTGTAAAGGCCTCGTTGAGTTGCTGCAAGGACAATTAGATCATTGTTGGGGTTTGAAAT
This sequence comes from Saprospiraceae bacterium, assembly GCA_036503755.1. Classification (GTDB taxonomy): domain Bacteria; phylum Bacteroidota; class Bacteroidia; order Chitinophagales; family Saprospiraceae; genus Opimibacter. The sequence goes on from DASXWI010000016.1 coordinate 27,162, forward strand.
GATAT
>DASXWI010000017.1:0-2930 GCA_036503755.1 Saprospiraceae bacterium
AATGGTTTCGGTTGATCCATGGGCTTGTTAACAAAGTTATACCCTTACTGGATTCTGGCAATCCCTGCACTTAAACTCGTATTTTTGCAGCATGCACGATATTGAGCCTTACTTCCAATGGAGGGATGCATACATAGCTTCAGAAGACTCCAGGTCTCCACTTTATGGCCGGGATAATGACGAATTCTATTTTACCAATGCGATCTACAATTATTATATCCATCCGCAATGGGATGCTTTTGGCAGTTCGACACTATACCTCAAAATCCTCTACACCGACTATGACCTCCATTATGCGATCATCGAATTAATTGGTGAATGGAATGATTGCATTTATAATGATATCATGACCCTACGCCGGGAGATTACGGATCTCATGCAAAATGAAGGCATCACAAAGTTTATGCTTGTTTGTGAGAACGTCCTTAACTATCACGCAGGTGAAGACAATGCCTATTACGAAGAATGGCACGAGGAGGTTTCTGATGTTAATGGCTGGGTTGCAATCATCAATCCACTTCCTCATGTAGCGGCAGAAATGCACAAGTATGACCTTCATCAATATGTCCACCTGCTTACCGACTCTCCCTGGCGGGGACGCAAACCAAGAGCTCTGCTTAAATGGGCTGAAGAACAAATCTTTTCTCAAAATCTACTGAACGTTGGCTGACCCTAATACACATCATTCAGGATTTGTCAATATCCTGGGACGACCCAATATGGGTAAGTCAACTTTGCTCAATGCATTGGTTGGTGAAAAGATGTCTGTGATCACCTCAAAACCCCAGACCACACGCCACCGAATAATCGGCATCGTAAGTGGGGAAGATTTTCAGATTGTTTTTTCGGATACTCCAGGGTTTATCGATGAACCTGCTTATAAAATGCATCAGTTAATGAATGCATTTATCAGTATGTCCTTTGACGACGCCGATATTATATTATTTGTAACCGATCCCTATGAATCGTTAGGTGATCAACATAATTTACTCCAACGTATTGCGACCCACAGTTCTCCCGTCTTTGCGATAGTCAATAAAAAGGACATGGTCTCTGCTGAGCAACTTGAATCAAGAGTTTCAGAACTTTCAGCACTCCTTCCCGACAAAAAAATATATACCGTGTCTGCGCTCAAAGGCGAAGGTGTACAGGAACTAATGGCAGACATTGTTTCAGCACTACCAGAAGGACCTGAATTTTATCCAAAGGATCAACTCACGGACAGACCTGAACGGTTTTTTGTAAGTGAAATCATCCGTGGGAAAATGCTTGAACTTTACCGGGATGAAATTCCCTATACCTGCGAAATCACAATTGACTCCTTCACGGAAGGAGAAAGCAATGCGGGACCAATCACTCGTATTTCAGCAAACATCTATACGCTCGATGAGCGAAAAAAATCGATTATCCTCGGAAAAGGAGGAAGCGCGATTAAACAATTAGGCACAGAAGCGAGAGGGGAAATTGAATCTTTCTTAGGCAAACGTGTATTTTTAGAACTGAATGTCAAAGTGCGTGACAATTGGCGTGATGATGAGAAAGCACTTAAATCATTCGGATACCAAAACTGATTATGTCCAATATTGTAGCTATTGTAGGGAGGCCCAACGTAGGTAAGTCCACGTTGTTTAACAGAATGGTGGGCCAACGCCAGGCCATCACTGACAACATCAGTGGGGTAACCCGTGACCGCCAATATGGCTCCGGATTCTGGAATGGCAAAACGTTTACCATCATCGACACAGGTGGATTTGTAGAGCATTCTGATGACATTTTTGAAGTAGCCATTCGTGACCAGGTGGATATTGCAATTGAAGAAGCCACTGTCATTATTTTTATGACAGACGTCATGACCGGCATCACCGATCTCGATGCAGAAATCGCTGACAAATTGCGGAAGACAAATAAAAAAGTTATCCTGGCCGTCAATAAAGTAGATAACCCCGAAAGGCAACTTGCCGCAAATGAATTTTGGGGCCTGGGATTTGAAAGCACACATTTTCTCTCCTCCATTTCAGGAAGTGGTACGGGTGAAATCCTGGATGAAATGGCAGAAGCCCTGAGCAGTGATGAAGACGAACCATTGGAAATTCCAAAGATCGCAGTGATCGGCAGGCCAAACGTTGGAAAATCTTCTTTCATCAATGCGTTGATGGGTGAAACCCGACATATTGTAACAGATATCGCAGGTACCACCAGGGACTCCATCCATACTCGATATAATAAATTTGGCAAGGACTTCCTGATTATCGATACTGCAGGTATGCGAAAAAAACGAATGGTCGAGGAAAATCTTGAGTTTTATAGCGTTATCCGTACCGTTAAAGCTATTGAAGACTCAGATGTATGCATCCTGATGCTCGATGCCACAACAGGTCTTGAAAGCCAGGACCTCAGTATCCTTCAATTAGTGTTGAGACGAAGTAAAGGAATTGTTGTGGTGGTGAATAAGTGGGATCTTATTGAAAAGGAAACAAATACAGCGCGTGACTTTGAACAAGCCATTCGTCAAAAAATGGCTCCATTTACAGACGTACCGATTATGTTTATTTCCGTCCACGACAAACAACGGATTTATAAAGCCATAGAAACTGCATTGCAGGTAGCGGAAAACAGGTCGCGTAAAATACCTACATCTCAGCTGAATGAATTAATTGAAGCTGCAATTCAAAAACAACCTCATCCTAGTTTTCGCGGACATCCTATCAAGGTTAAATATGCAACGCAGCTTCCAACCCCTTATCCTGCTTTCGCCCTCTTCTGTAATTATCCAGAAGAAGTAAAACCGAATTACAGGAACTTCCTGGAAAACCAGATCAGGGAAGCTTTTTCATTTACCGGGTCTCCGATCCGCATATATTTCAGGCAGAAATAACAAGATTCTCCATACGCATGACCATCACAAAGACTGCTATCGAAGGATTGGTGAT
>DASXWI010000018.1:0-1780 GCA_036503755.1 Saprospiraceae bacterium
ATGCTTTTATCAGTGATTTATACGTAGACCCCAATAATCTCGATCGGATGTGGGCTACGTCAAGTGCAGTTGGAGTTCACCATTGCTTTCGTAGCAATGATGGAGGAGAAAGTTGGGTCAGCTTTACAAAGGGATTACCCAAGTTGCCTCTAAACAGTATCGAAGTGGATCCTGATGATCCTAAACGGGTGTGGGTAGCTGCTGACGTAGGAGTTTATCAGAGCATTAATGGAGGAAACTCTTGGAAAGCATTGACTAAAGGATTGCCGAATGCCCTGGCTTGTGACTTGCTTTATAATCCAAAAGCAAAATTATTACGAGTTGGTTTGCGAAGTAGAGGAGTGTGGGAGATAGATGTATAAAAAAAAGGCAGGATATTCGTCCTGCCTTTTTTATGGTATTTCTATTTATTGAATCACCAACTTCCTGCTGTCCACATACACACCATCAAACAATTTGACAATGTATGTTCCCTGGGCAAGACTTGAAAGATTCAATTCGATAACGGCATCTTGTTCTAGTCTTCTTTCTGCATAGACTCTATCACCAAGAAGATTAAAGATCTCCAGGTCATATTGCTGTTTAAAGTCAATGCTGTTCAATGACAATTGAACGTATCCGTTTGTTGGATTCGGAGTAAGGCTGATCGTGGATGGAGATGGTGGCTCACCGATATATGTAGTGGCTTGAACTAAGATTGTCCCTTTCATTCCGCCATTAGCATGGGGGCCACATACATACCAATGCATTCCTTCAGTCAGGTCTGCCGGTAGTAATAATCCACCGCCCAGTGGCAAACTCCATCCGCCGGATAATGGTGAATTACCATTGGCATTCCAGGTGGACTGGCTTACCTCGACGGAGGTATGAATGTCGTCAATATTAAAGAAGACAGAATCGCCTTCAGCAATAGTAAGATTTGCAGGGCTAAAGGAAAACCCTGAGTTTGTAACCACCCAGGTGGTGGAATACCCTGTAAATGCAAATGATAAAAGGAGGAGTAGTAGAGATAATTTTTTCATTTTAGTAGGTTTTGAAGGTACATGATGTGTTTGAATCCGAAATGTAAGGAAGATGAGATCATTATAGTTACATATTATGATATATTTTGTTCAACCAGAATTTAAATAGTCTTATCAAAGTCATTTAAATGCCGAATAGACTTTGGTTTGCATGTTATAGGGATTACTTGCGGGATAAGGAAATCCCTTGTAGATTGGACCTAGGAAGTTTAATTTCTTTATTTCAACTTAATCGTCATGCGCATTACAATATCCTTATTCATTATTATCACGATCATTAGCTGTGGGAAAACCGGAAAGCAAAATCAACCGGATCCGGAAGTAACAACAAAAACAGAATGTGCTAAAGAAGTGACTTTTGGGGACATAACTTTTTGTTTACCGGAAATAGAGGGCATGACGGAATGCTATGCATTGCCTAAGGTGAAGGCAAGAGCAGATGCATTCAATTACGAAGGCAATGCCATTCTGGGTTACTACCTCAGTAATGAAACCTACCAACAGGTTGAAAAGCTGGATGAACTTTCTTATGATGACTATTGCCAGGTGTATGTAACGAATAACCTTAAAGGCATTAAAGTTGGAAAAGCAGAGTTGACCCAAATGGCTACTACCATGGAAGGCGACTTCATCAAGGAGAATTGGAGTGATGTGAAAAAGAAAATTGAACACAGTTTTGATGATCTATCCATCGGCACACCGGTACTTATAGAAAGTTATTCTCCAAATCCTAAAGTCAAATCTTTTGTTATGCTGAG
>DASXWI010000019.1:0-3605 GCA_036503755.1 Saprospiraceae bacterium
ATTGGGTTCATTGCCTGAGATTACAGCAGGTACTAATTCCAACTGGGCATCCAGTCAAATTGGAAGCGATTTTCAGGTGAAAGTGGATAACCCGCTGGGTGCTATGTATGGCTATTTAAACGATGGTCGCTACGAAGTGGACGATTTCTCAGGGTACGACCCTGGCACTGATATGTGGACATTGAAGGATGGGGTTGCAGATGCTTCAGGAGTTGTAGGCACTGCAGGCAATCCTCGCCCCGGTATGATGAAATTGAAGGATGTAACGGGTGATGATGTAGTGGATTCAAATGACCTAAGGGTCATTGGTAATTTTAATCCTAAACATTCGGGTGGATTTGTCATCAACGGTTATGCTTATGGATTTGATCTTACCGCTGCTTTCAATTACAGCATTGGAAACGATGTATACAATGCTAATAAAATTGAATACACTACTGCCAATTTAAATACACAGTATAGAAATCTGATAGACATCATGAGCGATGGTAAACGTTGGACTAACATTAATGATGCTGGCCAACTGGTTACTGATCCCACTGAATTAGCTTCTCTCAATACAAACACAACCATGTGGTCACCCTTCATGAGTCGTTACGTGTTTAGCGACTGGGCTGTAGAGGATGGCTCGTTCTTGAGGCTGAACACTCTTACGTTAGGGTATACTGTCAATTCAGAGCTAACTTCAAAGGTGAAGATTAAAAACTTCAGAGTGTATGTGACAGGGTATAACTTATTTGTAATCACAAATTACAGTGGCTTTGATCCTGAAGTTTCTACGAGAAGAAACACACCGTATACCCCTGGTGTAGATTATTCCGCTTACCCTCGAAGCAGGCAGGTAGTGTTAGGTTTGAATTTCAATTTTTAAAGCTGATAGGATTTAATTATGAAAAAGAAATATTTGATCGGACTCTTCTTCGTTGGCGCGCTGGTGTCATGCGATGATTTTTTCGAAGCGCCCAGCAAGTCTTCATTGGACGAATCTGTTATTTTTTCTACACCTGGGTTAGCCCGGGGTGCTGTAGTAGGTATTCTGCAACCCATGATGGAGCAGAACTCGTACCGAGGACGGCATTTGCCACATTATGGATTGAACACTGATGTAGAATGGTTCAATAGCTCACAAACAATTAGCAATTCATCTGATCTAAAAACCTACAACGCTCTGCCGAACAATGGAGAAATGAATTCTAATCCTCCTTCTTCCTGGTCTTGGATGTATTCAGGTATCGAACGTGCTAACTTGTGCATCCGAGGAATTCAAAACTATGGAAACCCAACGCCAGACTCTGAGATGGGAGAATTGCTGGCGGCAGCTCTTACTTATCGTGCAGTTTATTATGCTGATTTGATAAAAGCATGGGGCGATGTACCGATGCGTTTCGAACCCATTTCGTCAAAGACACTGTATCTACCGAAGACAGATCGTGACTTGATTTATAATCGGTTGATTAAAGATTTGGAGTTGGCAGCTACTCTGATCCCCTGGCCCAATCAGTCTTCATCTACTAATTCTGTTGAAAATGTCAGTAAAGCATTTGTAAAAGGTTTACGCGCTCGTCTGGCGTTGGCAGCCGCAGGCTATTCACAGCGTCCGACTGAGATCCGCAAGGGCCAACTTCCTGATTTTACCGAGCAACAACTTTATCAGATTGTCTTAGATGAGTGCACCGATATAATTGAAAGCAACACAGTGCATCTCGAACCGTCTTTTGAAGCATTGTGGAGAAACTATAATGAGGAAGATCTTTCAGCTGGAAAAGAATCGCTTTGGGAAATTCCCTTTTCTCCAACACGCGGACGTTGGTTTTTTACGTTTGCGGTGCGTCATCAAAACGCAGGAGACCAGTACCATAATAATGGTACAAACCGAGGTGGTGAATCAGGCCCTCTTCCTTATGTATTTTATGACTACGATGTAGCAGACACCAGACGCGATGTTACTTGTGTGCCTTACCGCTATGGGACAACCTCAGGTACGGTAGTTAGCCCCATCAATGGTTCAATCAGACCTTTTGCCAAACAGGAATTAGTTGGATTGAATACCTGGTATTTTGGGAAGTATCGTTATGAATGGATGGACAGACTCGTGGATAATTCCAATGATGATGGACAGAACAGGATGTACATGCGATATGCTGAAGTAATTCTAATGGCAGCTGAAGCTGCGAATGAATTGGGTGATTTGGCTACCGCCAAGACCTATCTGAAGGAAATTCGTAAAAGAGCGTTTCCAGTTTCCGATCATGCTGCTAAAGTTGATGCGTACGTGAATGGCCTGGGAAGCAGAGATGCTATGTTTAATGCAATAGTGGACGAACACAAGTTTGAGTTTTGTGGAGAAATGGAGCGCAAGCAAGCACTCATTCGCTGGAATTTGCTAAAGACAAAGATGGATGAAGCCAAGACTAAAATGTATGCCCTTCGTGACAGAACGGGTGAGTATGCAGATGTGCCTATCAATGTCTACTATAAATACGCTGCGGATGGTGAAACGCTTCAGCTTTATGGTCTTAATAGAGGAGAGTCAGCAGCTCCAGGTGGAGATTGGATATCAACTACAACTAGTTGGTCGGGGGTTGATGCAATAAGCAATGATAAAATAGAAACAATCTACAGGCAAAATCCGGATACCAGACAGTTTTGGCCAATATTCCAGATTTTCATTGAGGCCAGTAACGGTACCCTGACGAATGATTATGGCTATTAATATGCGAACTATGAGGTATAAGAATCTATATGCAATATTTGTTGCCTTCATGCTATTGCTGGTTGGCAATTCATGTGAAGATAAAATCGATCCTGTTATTGAAGAGTTAAATCTGGCAAGAGTTTTTACACCTGCCGGATTTGAAGCTAAGATTGTGAATATGACAACGATTGAATTAAAATGGGACGTTCGTGATGAAGCAGATCACTATGTTGTTGAATTCAGTGAAGACAGTCTTGAGTTTAGCACGATCATCAGGACAGTAACAGTCGATCCATCACAATTACCAATACAAGAAACTTTTTTTGGTGATACACGATATTCAGCCCGTGTAAAAGCGGTCAGCGCTACCGGGTCAGGAGACTCAAAGTGGGATGCACTAACTATTCGCACGGCTCCAGAGAATATTTTGTTACCAATTGTCATTCCTGATGATATCGGGGTTTTTGGTGCTACATTAAAATGGCCTGCTGGAGAATTGGCGACTCGCTTTGTAATAAATCCAGGTAATATTCAACGGACGATAACTACGGGGGAGGTTGCAAGTGGTGAGGCGGTAATTACTGGATTGAATCCCTACACGAACTATACTATTCTGATGTATGCAGGTAATAGTCAGCGTGGCAACGCAGAATTTAAAACATTAGTAGATCCAAACTGTGCAACATGTGTGAAAGTAAGTGCTGGGCAAGATGTGAGTGATGCAATTGCTGCTGCAGCCGCGGGAAGCACGATTGTGATAGCTCCAGGCACGTATCCAGATGAAGGCACAATAGTAGTTAATAAAGATTTAACTGTACAGGCGGAATTTTACTACACACAACCTACAGTCTATGCAGGATTTTCCTGTGCTACAACAGTGTCTTCATTCGCAGTGAAAGATGTTGTTTTC
>DASXWI010000020.1:0-2911 GCA_036503755.1 Saprospiraceae bacterium
GAACCACCAATCGTAACTATCGGGTTGAGATGTTCCGTGATTGTCACATTGGTTGATCCGGTACAGCCAGATGCATCTTCGACTAGTACTCCAAAGTTACCTTCATCTGTCACAACTATAGACTGGCTTGTTTCACCAGTAGACCACGTATAATTTATATATCCTGCACCAGCATCAAGTATTGTACTCCCGCCTTCGCAAAATTCGAGCGTACCGGTAATCACTGGGGTAAGAGAAGGAATTTCTGAAGTTGTAAAAGATGCGGTGGCTGTACAGTTATTAGCATCGCTAACGGTTACCAGGTAGGTGCCGGAAGTATTGACGACAAGTGTTTGATTGGTACTTGCATTACTCCATAGGTAACTCATGTATCCTGGTCCTGCATCCAATGTGGCAGTGCTACCAATGCAAAATGAAGCAGGTCCGGTGATGACAGGCTGAGTAATGCTATTGACTATAACAGTAGTAGGTGTAACTTGAGATAAACAACCGTCTACTAAAACAACCAAATTGTAAACACCTCCAGCTACTGCATCTGTTGGATTTTGTGCATTGGATGTATATCCGTTCGGCCCTGTCCATGAATAAGAGATGGATGTACCCGGAGTGGTAGTATTTCCAAATAACGCAATCGGAGTGCCTTGGCAATAAGGTCCGGTATTTGTTGCCGTTGCATCAGGGGGTGTACTGAAGATGACATTTGTTTGTGCCACCTGTGACGGACATCCATCTGCCGTAATAATAAGCGAGTACATGCCTGGCATAGTAGCATCCAAAGGATTTTGTACAGTTGATGTATATCCATTAGGCCCTGTCCATGCATATGTTATCATGTTGCCTGTCGCAGTTGTTGTTCCGAGCAGTTCAATATTTTGTCCGCCGCAATAAGGACCGGTATTACTTGCAACGGCATCAGGTGTCGTGCTGACCAGAACTGTAGTCACGGCATTCAGAGAATGGCATCCGTCAACAATAACCTGTAACACATAAGTACCACCTACTGTAGCATCCATTGGGTTTTGCACATTGGATGCATAACCATTCGGTCCTGACCAGACATAATCTACTGTAGTGCCGGTAGCACTTGTTTCTCCAACCAATAAAATCTGTTCTCCTCCGCAAAGTGGTCCGTTATTGTCAGCTATGGCTTCAGGGACATCTATGATGGTCAAGGTGATATTGTCCGATCCTTCACAACCAAATTCATCGATGTACAAATAGCTGACCATATAGTTTCCGGGTGAATGTTGTTCTGGAAATATTTCTCCTGAAGGATCAACAATATTTCCACTAAACTCACCGCCCGAAGGGATGGCAGTAAGTGTCATCACCTCTGTACTTACACATATCGGACCTGGGTCAACGATCTCTACTTCAGGATTAGGATGCGATGTGACGGTTGTTGATGTTGTATTTGTACAACCATGTGCATCAGTCACAGTGACTCTATACAAGCCTGACAATGATGCATCATAGGTCTCCCCATCAGAAAGTCCGGAAGGTGTATTCCAATGATAAGTATAGTCGGGTTCACCACCACTTCCCGTAGCAGTGAGCAAAATTGAATTCTCACTATCGCAAAAATCCGCAGGATCGGGATCAATGACGACATCAGGTAATTCATAGACTTCGATATCCATGTATTCCACATTGCTGCATCCATTAGCGTCAGTGTAGGTATAAGAGACTGTATGGATACCCGGACCATTCGTCATCGGGTTGAAAGTGTTTCCTGTGTTGGCACCGCCCCACATTCCAAAAGGAGGTGTAGCGGAGAGTGCCTGGGGAAGGTTATTTGCACAGAATGGTCCGATCTGGTTGATATTGATGACTGGCAATTCGTGGATAGTTAGTTCCATTTCATCTGTGCCCACACATGTCTCTTCTGTAACGGTCAGTGTATAGGTGATACTTCCTGTAAATCCTCCAGGTAAGGTTACTGTCGGAGTTGGACTTGTCGGATCGCTTAAGAAGCCTGTACCACCATTAGTGCCTTCCCAAGCATAGGTTTCCATACCATGTGCACCGTGGGCACCTCCCATTAAAACAATATTTTCATCACCAATGCAGGCATCAATATCTTCTCCGGCTAATGCACTTAAAGCGCATGGAGGTTCTGCATCACAATTGAGGTAATCAGCAGCGGTGCCTGTCCAACTCAATACGAAACCATCCATCGTACCCAGCCAGTTGTCGATCATCAGGTAAAATCCCTGCCCTGGTTGTACGATTAATGTGGAAACAAAACCATCTCCTGTTCCTGGACCTTCAGTAAAATCAGTTGTCCCCATACCCATCCCTGTTTCCGGGCAGAATCCACACTGCGCACTGGAAGAGGAGCATCTGATCGGAGTGCCAAGATCTCCACAATTTACATCCGGACCGTATAAAGCCCAGTCATAATCTTCTCCGGGGCCTCCATTGGGACTTATGGTGAAACCAAGCACCAGGTTGGGAGGAGCTAGTGGACTGATCTGGAAATAATACCATGCAGAGTTTTGTTCCAGAGCCACAATACAACCTTCATCATTATCAGGATCAGCATAATCATTCAGGCCTGGTCCCTGGGGATTGAACGCAAGGTCTTGATTGTCACAGACTACCGCGGCCCCGGCGCAATCGTTCAGCAATTGTGCATGAACAGATAATGGAAATAGAAGTATAAACGTGATGAGGGTGAGTAGAAGAGATTTCATTCCGGTTCTTTAAACAGCACAAGGTTTGGAGGTCCTCTGGGTCAATTGGCCAATAAGGGTTGGCGAATAAAAGTAGCTAAATTTTGCCATTCTTAAGGACTGAAGGGTCAGGTCCGTTTCCGATTACACATCCGATCTTCCCACCTACTCAAAAAACACTCTCGACTGGTGGGTCAGCCCTTGTAGGTTAGGGGAAAGAAACGACCTTTAGCTTC
>DASXWI010000021.1:0-4726 GCA_036503755.1 Saprospiraceae bacterium
CGGCAGTGTTCTGATTATTCAAGTCTTTCATTAAGGTCTCAAAAATCACGCGTTCATGTGCTGCACGCTGGTCAATCACCACTAAATCGGAAAGCCCGGTGACGATGATATATCGTTGCCAAAGTTGGACAGGGATAACATTAGCATAGGGATCAGCTTCTGTCAATTCTTCCAGCATCGGATGGACATTTGCCGGCACAAAAGGATGTTCTTCACTTCTTTCAATAGAAAAACCTTCGATAGATTCCAGCAACGCGCCCCATTTTTTAATATTCTCTTTTTCCTGGTGGCGGTCTCGCTCCATATTACTCATACCGGAATGTGGGTTTGAAGGCCCACCTGCATTTTCAACCGATCTGTTTAAAGCTACTTCCTGTTCAAAATCAAGAGAAGGTGTAATGCTATATTTTCCAAGTGCGTGTCGGCAAGCTACCCGCAGGTAATTGTATATGATGCGCTCATCTTCAAATTTGATTTCCTGTTTTGTAGGATGCACATTGACATCTATTCGATCCGTATTGATATCCAGGAATAAAACATAAAATGGATATTGATCAGCCGGAAGGATGTCTTCATAGGCTGTTTTTACGGCATGTTGTAAATACGAACTCCGGATATATCTTCGGTTGACAAACAGGAATTGTTCACCTCTTGATTTTTTACCAAGTTTAGGTTTCCCGATATATCCACTGAAATTGACATAATTGGTTTCTTCATCAACAGGTACCAGGAACTCATTAATCTTCTTGCCGAAGATGCCCATGATCCTGTTGCGCAATGTACCTGTAGGCAGGGAGTAAACTTCCACATCATTGTGGTAAAGTTTAAATTGAATTTGCTCAAAAGCCAGGGCCAGATGGTGAAACTCATCCAGGATGTGTCTCATTTCTACCGGGTCACTTTTGAGAAACTTTCTCCGCGCAGGAACATTATAAAATAAGTTGCGCACGATAATCGAAGTACCCACCGGACATTGGCATCCTTCCTGGACAGTGACTACAGAAGCTTCTACAAGAATTCTTGTCCCCACATTATCCTCCGCTCTTCTTGTCCGTATTTCCATATGCGAAATAGCCGCAATGGAAGCAAGTGCTTCACCCCTGAAACCCATCGTACGGATGTCAAATAAATCTTCAGCCTTGCGTAGTTTAGACGTGGCATGTCGCTCAAGGCTCATCCGTGCATCCGTAGGAGACATACCTGATCCATTATCTTGTATATGGATGATTGTTTTGCCGGCATCTTTGACGATAACATTGATCTCAGTAGCCCCTGCATCCACAGCATTGTCAAGGAGTTCCTTGATGACAGAAGCAGGTCGTTGAATTACTTCACCGGCAGCAATCTGGTTTGCAATAGCATCAGGTAAGAGCCTTATTATATCCGGCATGGGGTGAATCAGATCAGTTAAAAAAGTTAAATGTTTTTATCCCGGGTGAAGGTGATGCAAATGTATAGATCAATACGATCGTTCATCACGTCCCTCCATAAAATTGATAAACGCCTTGTTTACCACTTTGTTACCACCCGGTGTCGGATAATTGCCAGAGAAATACCAATCGCCGGTATGATTCGGGCAGGCGGCATGCAAACCCTCAATGGTTTGATAGATGACATCTACTTCAACATCAATATCAGCAGGTGATACATTCTGAGCTATACGTTTGGAAATGCATTCCGCCGATACTAGTTCGTACAGGCTTTGCACTTCATTGGTAATTTCTTCTTTGGGGAGAAGTATCTGTGCTTTACATCGCTGATAGCAATCCTGCAGCAAATCTTCTTTTCCTTGATCACGAAGTATTTCTACAAGGGCTTTGAAAGCGACGAAATCACCCATCTTGGACATATCGATTCCGTAACAATCCGGATACCTGATCTGGGGTGCGCTACTCACTACAATTATCCGCTTTGGTTTCAACCGCATGGCTACCATCCTGATAATGGAATCCCTTAGGGTAGTTCCGCGGACTATAGAATCATCAAGTAACACAAGCGTATCGACATCATTTTGAATAATCCCGTAGGTCACATCATAGACGTGCGACACCATTTCATGACGGGTATCGATGTTGGCGATAAAGGTTCTGAGCTTTTCATCCTTGTTGGCCAGTTTTTCAATGCGAGGTTGTTTGGCAAGCAAAGCAGTGATTTCTTCAGCACTCATTTTGCCACCTGAAGCGATGATCTGCTCAGCTTTCTTTTTGCTGTATGCATCATGAAGCCCTTCCATCAAACCATAGAAAGCCGCTTCGGCCGTATTGGGGACATAAGTAAAAACAGTATCCTCAAAATTATAGTTAACCGCCTTGAGAATTGGTTCAACAAGGTTTTTTCCTAAATTCTTACGTTCAACATAAATGTCTTTATCAGATCCGCGGCTGAAATAGATCCTCTCGAACGAACAACTTCTTTTCTCCCGTTTTTCAATAAACGGTACCACTTCATGTCCGCCTGATTTTTTAATAATCAGGGCATGACCAGGTTCAAGTTCTTCAACAAAACGTGCGCTTATGTTAAGCGTAGTTTGCAACGCTGGTCTTTCAGAAGCTGCCGCGATGATTTCATCATCCGCATAATAAAAACATGGACGAATGCCATTCGGATCGCGGAAAATAAAAGCATCACCATGTCCCAACATACCAGCCATCACATAACCACCATCAAATTTGCGGCAGGAATTTTTCAGGATACGCTGGACATCCATATTTTCCATGATCAAGGAAGTGATCGTATCGTTTTCCAACCCATCCTGTTTATACCATTTGAACAGACGTTCAACTTCGGCATCCATAAAATGGCCGATTTTCTCAAGGACCGTGACCGTGTCGGATTTTTCTTTAGGGTACTGGCCCAATCTAACAAGCTCATCAAAGAGTTCATCCACATTGGTCAGGTTAAAATTTCCGGCCAGGACCAGGTTTCGGGTAATCCAGTTGTTAAGGCGTACGAAGGGGTGACAGGTTTCAATGGAGTTATCACCATGAGTTCCATAGCGTAAATGTCCCATTAGCAATTCACCTGTATAAGGCTTATTGTCTTTGAGCCACTGCCCGTCACGAAGTTGCTCTGGGGTACAATCTTCGAAATGTTGGAAAACACCTTGGAATACTTCTTTCAGGTATTGGGGGCTGTTGCTTCGTTTGCGGCTGATATACCTGGTTCCAGGGGCTGGATCCAGTTTAATCGTGGCAACTCCAGCGCCATCTTGTCCCCTGTTCCGCATTTTCTGGAGCAATAACTGGAGTGTGTACAGTCCATGAAGGGCTGTGCCATACTTTTCCTGGTAGTGCTGTAACGGTTGAAGAAGCCTTATCAGTGCGATTCCGCACTCATGTTTGATTTGATCACTCATGAGATTGAGTAAGAAGGGGCGAAAATACGCTATTTGCTCCGAAATTCGGGATGAAGCTTAAACAAGGTTTGGTTTCAAAGGTTGAAACCAGAAAGCTTTACAAAATGCTAATAAAGCATAGTGAAACAATCCAGGATGATGAAGATCAAAATGCTACACTCCCAGTGTAGCTTTCATAAGGTATGCACAAATAATCCCACCATAAGTACCCAAAGCATAGCCAAGTACAGCTAATAATACCCCAACAGGTGCAAGAGAGGGACTAAAAGCACTCGCCACGACAGGCGCCGAAGCTGCTCCACCGATGTTCGCCTGCGAGCCAACAGCCATAAAGAAAAATGGCGCCTTGATTAGCTTGGCAACAACAATCATTGAGGTTGCATGCACAACCATCCATATAATCCCAATGGCAAATAATCCAAGATTATCAAATACCTCTTTAAGGTTCATACCCATGCCAATCGTAGCCACAAGAATATAGATAAAAACACTTCCCCATTTCGATGCTCCAATTCCTTCTAGTTTGCGAAAACGGGTAAAAGAAATCATGAGACCATAGGTAGTTGCAATCAGGACGATCCAGAAAAACCCACTGATGATCGATTCCAGGCGCCATGCTTTCATCTGGGGTTCAATAGATTGTAAGGCAGGCACAATCAGGTCAGCTCCCCAATGGGAAATAGCAACGCCTCCAAAGGCAACCCCCATCAGAATAAACATATCCAGGGTGGAAGGTATTTTTTCAATACTTAGTCTATAGTCGTTAATCTTTTGCTTCAGATTTTCAATGGCGGAAGTATCTGCTTTAAGCCATTTATCGATTCGATTAGTGACGCTTGCCCCATAGAGTAGAAGGGCCATCCATATATTAGCTACCACGACATCTACTACGACCATGGTCCCAAAAAGGCTGTCTGGAACAGCAAAAATTTCTTTCATAGCAGCCTGATTTGCACCTCCTCCAATCCAACTCCCGGCAATACAACTCAACCCTTTCCATAGATCATCCGAAGAAGCTTCAATAACATCAGGAAATATCCATGAAGTTGCCATTAGCGCTACAGGCCCCCCGAGGATTACACCAATGGTAGCTGTGAAGAACATGATCAATGCCTTTGGTCCTAACCCGAGAATCGCCTTCATATCTATGCTTAGGCAGAGCAGTATAAGACTGGCAGGAAGGAAGTATCGTGAAGCAATCTTGTATAAGTTACTTTCTTCGCCGGAAATAAGGCCAAGGGGCCAATTCATCAATGCTGGAATAAAATAACATAACAGCAGAGCCGGTACATAAGTGTAGAATTTCTTCCAGAAGGGGTGCTCACTATTGGATGTGTAGAAAATGAAAGCAAGCGTACAAAGTAAAATTCC
>DASXWI010000022.1:0-2198 GCA_036503755.1 Saprospiraceae bacterium
ATGGGATTTTGACACATTAGCTTTAGATCCTTTGGATATTGATACGTTTAACGTATTCCAGTATATTGAGGAATTCCCGGATTTAGATGAGGATAAGCCTTATCGTGATGGGCCATATTTCTTTTCAGGATATCGCCGCACTGGTTTCCTTGAAGACGAGCATTAATCTAAAGTCCAGACAAACAATAGATAAGGCCACCCAGACAGGGTGGCCTTTTTTTATTTTCCCCCTTGAAAATCAGTTTTTTGCCCAATGCCTGATTTTTTACTTGACTTGCGTTGAAAAAGTTGGTACATTTCATGATAGAAATACTACGAAGCCATCAAGACTAAAGTTTGAATCAGGAAGCACTGTTGACGGGATTTGGAGATTACCTGAAATATGAAAAAAGATATTCAGCGCACACATTTGAGGGATATTTGAGTGATGCCCGTCAGTTTGCATTATTTCTCCGCTTGCAATATGGGGAAGAAGATGTAACGAAAGTCAGTCATCAGCACATCAGAAGTTGGGCTGTTTCTTTAATCCATCAGAAGGCAGGTACATTGACAGTAAGACGTAAATTGTCTTCCTTGACACATTTATATAAGTGGCTGCGACGAAAAGGATTGATTTCATTCAATCCCCTTCAGAAAGTGATTCTTCCAAAAGTTCCGGAACGTTTGCCCAAAGTTCTACCGGAAAAAACAATGAGTCAATTGTGGGATTCTCTCTCCGCTGGTGGAAAAATACCTGGCTACCAGGACACCAGGGATCAGGCCATTATTGCCTTATTATACGGTTCAGGTTTACGGAGAAGTGAACTTATAAATCTTTGCTGGCCTGATATTGATCCATCCCGTGGTATGCTGCGTATAAAAGGTAAAGGACGAAAATACAGACAGGTTCCAGTCAGCAAAGAAGTAATCAGATTACTGAATAAACTCAAGGACCTTTCTGGTGAATTTAACGAAGGAGCGATAGGAGAGGAAAGAGTAATCCTTACCGATTCAGGTAAACCATGTTATCCAAAATTCGTTTATAATCGTGTAGTGAAGATGGTAGGAAGTGTTACAACGGCAGATAAAAAAAGCCCGCACGTGCTCAGGCACAGTATGGCAACCCACCTGATGGATCATGGAGCTGAATTAAATGCTGTTAAAGAAATATTGGGGCATGCAAGCCTTGCAGCCACCCAGGTTTATACACACAATTCAATCGCCAGGATAAAGGAGGTGTACCAACAAGCACATCCTTCTTCGAAACACAGGAAATAGCGATACAAACAGTTACGACAATATTTAAATCACCAATAAACACCAATTACATGAAAGTGCAAATAACAGCGGTACATTTTGACGCGGACCAGAAATTGCTTGATTTTATTGACAAGAAAACCTCAAAACTCGGACAGTTTTTTGACAGGATCACGGATGCCCAAATATTTCTGAAATTAGAGAATTCAGGCCAGGTCAGGGATAAAATTGTAGAATTGAAACTTATAGTTCCTGGAGATACACTGATCGCCACAGACATGAGCAAGTCGTTTGAGGCTGCTACAGATGGTGCTGTAGATAACATGAAACGTCAGTTAACTAAATACAAAGAGCGAATACAAGTCAAGTCACATCATCCGAAGGCTTCTTCATAGAAAATTATTGGCAACCATTCATCCTTAAATCTTAGAATAGTTATATCTTTGCATTCGCTTTCGGGGAAAGCCCTGGAAAAGTATATATAATTCATTGATAGACAACCTCATATAATCAAATAATGAGGCCTGGATCAATTGGAATACAATATTCGGTTTGAATGGTGAATGTGACTTTCGCTACTCCCTGCCCGTATTTAAGGGAAATTAATTCATTGAAGATGAAAGGTCAGATAGGGTCCCCGGGTTACCGTTTGGGATACAAGACTTAATCATAAGCCAGTGTAGCTCAGTTGGTAGAGCAGCTGATTTGTAATCAGCTGGTCGGGGGTTCGAGTCCCTCTACTGGCTCTTACGAATACGAGGGAGCGGAGTTGGATAAGACATAGGAGGGGGTACGCCGGAGCTGGAGAGCCGGGCCAGACTGTAAATCTGGTGTCTCAGACTGAATAGGTTCGATTCCTATTACCCCCACAATCCGGAGTGAGTGTGAGAGTGAGTTTGGGTGTGTGGGTGAATCTGGAGTGTGGAAGGGATAACGGCAACATTGAAAGAATGAATTTGCGG
>DASXWI010000023.1:0-2070 GCA_036503755.1 Saprospiraceae bacterium
AACTCTGCACGATTGGAGAAGGTACGTCCGAAATCCAGAAACTGGTTATTGCCCGTGAATTGTTGAAGGATAAATAAAAGTTATTCGACCATTACTTTTTCAACATACCTGGTATTCCCAATTTTAATTTCCAACAAATAGACTCCACTGGATTGTGCCTCCAACTCAATTCGTGTATTGGGTCCATTTTCAAAAACCGTGCTGTTCACTTTTCTTCCCAGGATATCAAAGAGCCCAACTGAGCCATTGACTACATCCTTCCAGGTGACATCTATTATACCATTTCCGATAGTACCGTAGATGTGATATGGTTTCTCTTTTATGGGTGATGGTTCAGCTACTGCAGTATATCCTACAATCAGTTCTGTTGAAAATATTTCTAGCCCTCCTCGCTGATTCCCAACAATAAGTTCATAGACACCATCATGATTGAAGTCCGCCAAAGCAGGCGAGCTCCGGTTACCAACATCAATGGAGCCATAGTTTGATTCGATCAAAGGAATAGCACCGGTTTTACCAAGCTCCACATTATTGTACAAATTCATTTTACCTGGATCTCCTCCTGCAAGCATCATCAGGCCTTGCTGGGTGCGGAAAATAGCAGGGGCACTATATTGTGGAAGTCCTATTTGCAAGTCGAATAACACTCTGCCAAAGCATTGCGTATTTGGGGCAATAGTGGCATCAGGATTGAACATCGGAGCTCCAGTAGTACCGAGGTTTTCAAAATAATTCATATTGCTGCAACGCCCGTTGCCATCTGCATTTCCGGTACGTTCACCAACAACAAGATCACCTAACCCACCGCCATTGATATCTGCCATTTGGGGAGTTGCGGAAACACCAACAGCAATATTCATATACGGATATACCACAGGGGCAAAAGCCATGGGTTCACCTTCCTGTGCGTTATTTTTATAAAAGAAAAGTTTTCCATTCTGATCCCCTACCACAAGGTCGATCGTACCGTTACCATCGATATCTCCGAAGGCAGGAGCATAATCAAAAGTGGGTTGTGTAGCATAAGATGACATGCCAAGATAATCATCATCAATCCTGACAAAATTAGGTTGTGTAGGTGTGCCTTGGTTTTCAAATAACCATAAGTAAGGTAGGCGTGTAAAAGTTTCTTCTACATATTGATATCCACCCACAACAACATCTTTCAATCCATCACCTGTAACATCAGCAATGGCTGGTCTGCTGAAAGATCCCAGGTCAATCATATCATTCTGGAAAAATCCTTTTTCCTTTAGCTGGTAAGAATAAGGCCCATCGGTTAAAGGGTCGTCATCATAACGCCAGACACTGACCCTGTCCTCTGTCAATGTTCTTGAATTAATCGCAGCCAGAAATTCCGGCTCCGGATCATCATCTAGCTCTACACTATAGGATCCAACGAAAATCGGCATATCCACCGGGATATTTGTAGAAGGGAAATGACCATCCTGTTCTACTATCCAGGCATTTTGTGCGTCTAGGCCATTCAGTAAAAAAACAATTCTATCAGAAGAAATATCGCCAAGAAAAGCATCCTTGTCACCATCAAAATCAACGTCCAATGCCATCACCGTACTTCCGGCATGTCTCGGAACTATTACCTCTTCACCCATAAGATTAGCATCCGAACAAATGTCGGGATCATCACTTAAGTACACGGTTTCACTGAATTCGTTTTCCAGAATTTTACCCCAACAAACATCCCTGATCATAAACCGCAAAGAATCTGTACCCCATCCATTTTCGATCGACTGATTACTGTAGTACGCAATAAAACTACCGCCCGGCTCAAAAGCAAGCACATCAAGATCGCCATCATTATCTACATCAATAATCGCAGGAATATCTTCCCATGATGTATAAAGATTGGACAGATCTCCACCAGAAGGAACTTGCAAATAAGGTCGGCCCCTATCCATCATCTGTGTAAAGCTCCATACTCCATTGTCGTATGCACCTTTGTAAACTCCGATCCCTGCAACACCAGATGCAGACGAACTAGTAAATAAATCTTCAATACCATCTTTATTAAAATCAACGGCCAATACCCAATCAACAAGTGGTGGAAAA
>DASXWI010000024.1:0-9882 GCA_036503755.1 Saprospiraceae bacterium
ATCAGAACTTTTGAAGGATTTAACAACGGCTTACAGCAACAACACTTCTATGAAAATTACATGGAAACCGATAAATATGAGGATGCCACCTTTTACGGCAAAATCATTGAGCAAGTTCCTTTAAGCCAACCCGGCACATACCAGGTTCGCGCAAAAGGACAACTGAAAATTCATGGTATATCAAAAGAACGTATTCTGAAAGCTGAAGTTATCTCCACAGGCTCATCCCTCAAATTGAATGCAACATTCATGGTGCCGCTTGCTGATCACCAGATCGAAGTCCCCCGGATTGTCAACCAAAAAATAGCGCAGGAGATCGAAGTCACCGTGCAGGCAACACTTCTTCGGGAAGTAAAACCATGAGATTAGCCTTTACTACTATATTCCTCATTTATACATGGCCAATCATTGGGCAGGAGTTTTATTTCAGGGAGGAACCGCCACTGACAGATGGAAATGTGAGACAAATCAGTTTATTATTTCAATCTTCAGATCACCTCTTATGGCTCGGAACAACCCAGGGTTTATTTACCTATGATGGCCGGAAGTATAAATACCAACCACGACCCGATCTGCAAAATATCAAAGTAACCACGATTGCCGAAAACCAGGAAAATCAAATTTGGGTTGGATATGAAGATGGCTATATCCACCTGGTCAATCTCTATAACCAGGATGAAGCTCTAATGACAGACTCGCTCAAAGGTGCCTCTATCTCTAAAATTCTTTTTAGTCCTTCAAAAGGCAATTTCATTACCACGTATGGAAAAGGTACCTGGAAGTTGGTGGATGGTACTTTGGTCCGGTTAAA
Source organism: Saprospiraceae bacterium (assembly GCA_036503755.1). GTDB lineage: Bacteria > Bacteroidota > Bacteroidia > Chitinophagales > Saprospiraceae > Opimibacter. Next base: position 812 of record DASXWI010000024.1, read on the forward strand.
ATTTGAAGCACTTGCTTCTATTGATGATATATACGATGCATTACTGGATCATCAAGGTCGACTATGGTTGGCCACCGATAATGGTATTTGGATTTACAGCCCAGGTCCTGATGAATCATTAAGACACTTGCATCGGCCGGATGGATTGCCGGATGAAATTGTCACTCAATTGGAAGCTGATAAGAACGGGGATATTTGGATAGGCTTGTATGATCATGGTCTTGCCAAATATAAGTTCAGCAATGATTCCATATTTACATACCTGCTACCTGATCCGAATTCAGGTAGTATGACCGTTTTAGCAAGAGGTCGACCTGGAGAAGTTTGGTTTAGTACGGAACGAACATTAAGTCGCTATTCCTCTTCGCACCATGGTCAACGCATTCAACTGCCTGCTGATTTTAACAACAGGATTGGCGCGTTATTATATGATCAAAGCGGGATGCTCTGGGTATCGACAGGAAACAAGTTGTCCGCCGCAAATACGAGGTTAGAATTCTGGACACCTGGTTTGAATGGTATTCAAGCTATTGGGATTGCCGATGATAAAATCTGGTTGGGTTGCGAGAAGGGTTTGTTTGCTATGGACCAATCTACTGGTAACGTAACCTCCCGGCTAAAGAAAGAAAAAATAAATGTACTCTCTTTGTATACGGACCCAACTGAAAAATTATGGGTCGGTACTTTTGGTCAGGGGTTGTATTGCCTGGATCCGCGTTCAGAACAGTTTGCACATCTCACTGAAAAAAATGACTTGTCCAATAATAGTATCCTCAACATTGCCGGCAGAGACAAGACAGTCTGGTTAGCGACCCTTGGAGGGATAACGCAAGTCGATTGGAGTGAAAATCAATTTGAAAAGGATATTCTGGTTGAAGGCTTCTTTGAAAAATTCAATTTTCCGGAAGGGTATGTGTATGACATATTTGCTTCAGACGATGGCAGGATATGGTTTGGTACAGATGGTAAAGGATTATATACACTTCATGAAAACCAGTTCAGGAATTTTGAAATTTCATTGCCGGATTCTGTTTCAGAAAACACTGATCTAAAAACCATTTATAGTTTAACGCAGGGATCAGACCATTCTATTTGGATTTCCGGCTCACAGGGCCAGGTATTTCAACTGGATGAATCCGGTAAAATGATTAAACGTTTTCTAAATGCTGAAGGGAATTCCCAAAGCCTGGTAACTACAGGTGAAGACGAGATTCTCATGATCAGTGAAGGAGGCATCAAGGTCTCTAAAAACTGGGGGAACATGATGTGGTATGGTGAAAGTTCAGGATTGAAGTCTTTTGATCCAGAAATAAATGCGGTTACTACCGATAAGGATGGATCAGTCTGGATAGCAGATCAGGACGAAGTGTGGCATTATATTCCACAACCTATGGATACTGGACAGCATGTAAGGATGCATCTCGAATCCATATCTCCCTCATCTTTGTACAAGGCTGAAGATGCAAGGCTCAGACCGGATAGTAATTTTATTGATATTCGTTTTATCGGTCTATGGTCGCAGGACCCTGGAAGAATCAAGTACAGGTACATGCTGGAAGGGCATGATCAGAACTGGATAAACACCAGTGAAAGACGCGCAGTGTACAGCCGGCTATCCCCAGGGACATACACGTTTATAGTCGAAGGTACTCACGAAGATGATTTTCGCAATGCAGGTACTTTTCGCAGGACCTTCCTGGTACCTTATCCTTTTTATTTTAGGTGGTGGTTTGTATTAGGTATTTCGCTGCTCGTTACCTGGATTGCATTTAAATATTTTCTAAGCAGGATCAAAAGAATTAAAAATCTGCATAACCTCGAAAAGGAGAAAACGATGTTGCGTCTCCATGCTATCCAGGCCCAGGTCAATCCACACTTTCTCTTCAATAGTTTTAATACGCTGGCTGGAATCATTGAAGAAGATCAGCCTGCTGCAGTTGACTATGTGGATCAGCTCTCTGCCTTTTTCAGAGGAGTACTCATGCACCGTAATGCAGAACTCATTCGCATCGAAGAAGAACTTGAGCTCGTCAGGAATTATACGTTCATCCTGCATAAACGATATGGTAACAACCTGGTGATTGAAGAGATCATCCATCAAAATAATGGCTGGATAGCCCCTTTGAGCATTCAACTCCTTGTCGAGAATGCTATCAAGCATAATATTGTTTCAAAGGAAAAACCTTTGCACATAACGCTTACGGTGAATAAAGAATGGGTGAGTGTTTCCAACCCGGTCCAACCCAAATTTCATGATTCCGTGGAGTCAACCGGTTTTGGGCTAAGCAGCCTTTTAGCCAGGTACCAGTATCTTACCCGGGAAAAGATTGAAATTACCCATACACCTGATACTTTTGCAGTCAAGATTCCAATCATTCAAAGTGATCCTAACCAATGAAGATCCTTATTGTAGAAGATGAAAAACCGGCTGCTACCCGATTGCAGAACATGTTGCGCAAAGCTGAGCCAACTGCAATCATTATGGGCGTGACCGAAGGAGTTGAATCAACACTCAATTTCCTCGATGCCGGAGACCTGCCCGAACTTATTTTTATGGACATTCATCTTGCGGATGGCTCAGCCTTTGAATTGTTCCGTCATCATTCTTTTAAAGGGATTGGGATCATTTTTGCTACGGCCTATGATCAATATGCCGTAGAAGCTTTTAAAATGAATGCCCTCTATTACCTCTTGAAGCCTATTAAGCAGGAAGAACTTGAAGCTGCATTAACCCGTTTTAAGTCAGAAAAACAGAAAGAATATGACTACAAGGAAATCGTCAGCAAATTACTCTCGAAACAACCTGCTGAAAAACGCTTTCTGATCCGAATGGGTCAAAGCCTGCGACTTGTTCACCAACATGATATTGCCTATTTCTATACCTCCGACAAGATTACATTTATGATGACCAGGGATGGCCGCAAATATCCCCTGGACTATACCCTGGAAAACCTCGAAGAGATGATAGACCAGGCTAAATTTTTCCGCATCAACAGGCAATACATCCTTCACCTGGACGCTATCCAGCATATGCACGCTTATTCTAAAGCAAGGGTGAAAATCGATCTTATACCACCAGCCCATGAAGACGTTATCGTCAGCACGGAAAAGTCACCCTACTTTAAAAAATGGCTTGAAGGGGAATTGACATAGAAAATTATCAGGTTACAATACTTCCGATTCAGCATACGAACATGCCCGTTGGGTAGAATATTCCGATACCCATCGCGCTGAATAGATAGTTTTAGCCTTATTAACATGTGGAATTAGATTGTAAGCTTCGGTTATGAGATTGGGATTGAAAAGTATTTTCCTTTGCTTGTGTGTACTTTATGGGTTGATGTTGATACCGTCATCTTGTGTATCCAATAATGAAGAGGACTTATACCCGGATGAAACTTGTGACACCTTAAATGTTACGTATTCATTGACCATAGCACCGATCATCAATCATAATTGTAACCGTTGTCATAGTGCTATCGCTCCTTCGAGCGGGATCCCATTGGAAGGGTATGATAATTTAAAAGCTTCAGTAGATGATGGTTTGCTGCTTGGTTCAATTAAACATGAAGATGGATTTATTCCTATGCCTGAAGAGGCTCCTAAGCTGCCGGACTGCGACATACATCAGATTGAAATTTGGGTCAATAATGGCGCACCCAATAATTGAAAATGCATTATGAGGACACTATTTTTCCTGACGGTTCTGACTCTTGTGATGTGCGCCCATTCGGCCACAGGACAAAAGTTTTTTACCAAGACTGGCAGGATCACTTTTTTATCACAGGCACCCTTAGAGAAAATTGAGTCCTCCAACAACAATTCTCTGATTGTGCTGGATGTCGCGACCGGCAAACTGGAGTGTTCTGTATTAATCAAAGGTTTTCAGTTTGAAAAGGCCCTGATGCAGGAACATTTCAATGAAAATTATATGGAAAGCCACAAATATCCGAAAGGGCTTTTTAAAGGTGCGGTGACGAATATGCAGGATATCAACATGAGAAAAGATGGAGTATATTCGGCAACAATCAAAGGAGATATAACTTTACATGGGGTCACTAAATCAATGACCACCACAGGAAAATTGACCATTAAAGGAGGAAATGTCGCCGCGACGACATCATTTGAAATCGTTGTTGCGGATTTTGACATCGAAAAGCCAAAAGTGGTGAAGGATAATATAGCCGAAACGGTAAAAGTGACTGTATCCGCTGAATTGAAATTAATGGATGAAACAAATTGATCGCCTTCGAAGCGTTTATCGTTTCGGGCTCATCACGATATTGGCTGTCGTTCTTGTGCGTGCAAATGCACAGGAGGAGCAAGAATTGCTTTCATTACTTGGGAGAGAGGAGACTACCGAGTATGCGGCAGCCAGTTTTAAAACTAATCGGGTCATCAATCTCCATTCCCTGGAGAGCACTGCTGCTGGTGTCCTCGACATAAAGATTTCCCATCGTTTTGGTTTTATCAATGGCGGTATTTATGAACTCTTTGGTCTTGACGAGTCTACCATCCGCCTGGGTGCGGATTATGGAATTTCGGATCGCCTGACGGTTGGCCTCGGCAGGAGCAGTTATGAAAAAACCTATGATGGTTATCTCAAGTTTAAAATCCTCAGGCAAAGTACCGGCGTGAAAAATATGCCCGTGACCTTAGCGATCCTTGGCACCACAGCTATTTCAACTTTAAAATGGGCAGACCCTGATAGAGATAATCTCTTCAGTTCAAAGGTTTCTTATGCTACCCAGTTGATTATAGGCCGGAAGTTTAATAATGTATTCAGCTTGCAACTTTCTCCAAGCTGGGTACATCGCAACCTTGTCAAAACCGCAGCTGAAAAAAATGATGTCATTGCGTTTGGCTTAGCGGGACGTATCAAACTCAATAAGCGCTTTTCATTGAATGGGGAATGGATCTATGTCCTGCCTGACCAACTTGCCGAAGAATACACCAACTCGCTATCGATTGGTGTTGATATTGAGACCGGAGGTCATGTCTTTCAACTTCATTTTACCAACAGCACCTCGATGATCGAAAAAGGATTTATTACAGAGACAGTTGGAAAATGGAGTGAAGGGCAGGTGCGATTTGGTTTTAATATTTCCCGGGTTTTCACCCTTGTAAAACCTGCTTCCTGAACAGGTGCTCAATTTTTATCGTCCTCTTTTATCCATTCCACTACGTTAAAGGGTTGTTAAACGACCGTGTTTTTCAAATTTCTTAGTAATTTAAACCCCCTATCTTTCCTTATAGTATCTGGAAAGCATGACGAACACAAATGAACTCTTTAGTACTTGCTTTTTTCAATATATAGCCTTATGAAACAATATTTCTTCTCCCTGGCTATCCTCCTGACAGGTGTGATTACAGGGCAGTCCCAGGTTACCACAGACAACAGACCTATGGTTACTGGTGTACAACCTGCCCTTGTTCTGCAACTTAAAGGTGCTGACCCAAAATTTGTAGAAACGAAATGGAAAGAATTCACCAAAAATTATGGTAAAGTGGAAAAGGTGAAGGGATCCAAAGAGTCCGTTATCCAGGGAATCCATATTGGAGAAATAGGCGGCGGTGAATTAATGAATGTTTATAGCTATTCTGCTCAGGCAGCTGACGGCACAGAATTAACCGTTTGGTTCAGTCGTGGAGGAAATTACCTGACCTCCAAAGAACCGGAATATCCAAAAGCAGAACGCTTCTTAAAGTCTTTCGCTCTTAAAGTGAATGCAGATATGATCGGCCTTGACCTGGAAGAACAACAAAAGAAACTTGAGAAACTGGAAAGTGCTCAGGCTAAACTTGTCAAGGAAAACGAAAACCTGCATAAAATCATCGCGGATAACACTGCGAAGATTGAGCAGGCAAATGTCGATATCCCTTTAAACGAGCGCTCACAGGAAGTTTCTAAAGCGGATATCACCAACCAGAAGGCAGTAGTGGAATCTGTCAAAGACAATCCTGAAGAATACAAAATGCAACAGAAGCTGCTTGCTAAGCTTGAAAGTGCTGATGAAAAATTAAAAAAGGAAAATGCAAGCCTACACAAAGTAATAGCTGATTCTGAGGCTAAAATCAAACAGGCTGAACTCGATATTACAGCCAATCAGGAAGCACAGGCCACTACCCAGACCCAGATTGAAGAACAAGAAAAAGTCGTGGAACTTGTAACGACTAAGTATAACGAGGCTAAAGCCAAAAAGCCTGAATAAGGGAAGGAACTCGTTGGTTTTAAAAGAAAAAAGGCTCCTCTGGAGCAGCCTCTTTCAATCTAGATAAGAGGGGGATTTTGTGGTTTGGGGAATTTTTACAAGATTTAGTGCCGGAAAAGGAGAAGAAAGGAAGCCTTTACGAACTCCTGGCCCTGGACTAAATACCTCACAAGTTTTTCAACCATCTTACCTAAATCCCCACGTCATGATTAGATTTTTATGCACGCTATTGGCCTTGATTGCTGTCGGTATCGTTACCGGACAAAAAAACATCGCCAGGCAAATTGATGCTTTGCAAGTCTCGGGACAAAAGCCACAAGACGCCACTCTACTGCAATACCAATCAAATGACATTCAAAACAGAGCTTTCGATTTAGAAGGACTCACGGAAGGAACTATTCTTTCCCTCAAGCATGAGGATATTCAATCTTTGATCCATCAACAGGACAAAGGTGGATTCATCAAATTGAGTATCCCGGTGACGGAACGCTCCAACATGACACTTGTCCTGATGAAGCACAATATTTTTACAAGTGAGTTTACGCTGTACACAAGTGATAGTCCCGGCATACCTGCAGACTACACTCCCGGTATCCATTATCAAGGAATCATAGAAGGTCAACCTAATTCAGTGGTTGCCTTATCTGTGTTTAATGACCAGGTAATGGCACTGATCAGTTCTGACCAAGGCAATACCGTTATTGGACCTATCCTTAATGATCGTGACAACAGGCATGTTTTATACAATGACAAAGACCTTGATCGTTTGAGTGACTTTGAATGCGGAACACTAGACGATGACATCGGATATACCGAAGATCAATTGCAGGATATTTCACAGGGCCGGGATGTTGATGACTGCGTGAGGCTCTATATAGAGATTGATGATGATATCGTGACACAAAAAGGAGGTGCTACTCCTGCGACAAATTATATCACTGGTTTATTTAATCAGGTCATCACCATGTATGATAATGAGAATATCAACATGAGCATAAATGAAATCTTTGCATGGACCACCAACAGTCCATATACCGGTGGCACATCCAGTGCGATGTTGAGTTCATACCAAAATAATACAGGTAGCTTTAATGGCGACCTCTCCCACCTGGTTTCTTATAATGCCAGTGGTGGAATTGCTGCCGGCTTTAATGGAATATGCAATTCAAATCCTGATCTGAGTAAATGCTTCAGTAGTATTGATGGGGCATATTCCAATGTTCCAACCTACAGTTGGGATGTGATGGTCACAACACATGAGATGGGGCATCTTATCGGATCACGTCATACACATGCTTGTGTCTGGAATGGCAACAATACTGCAATCGATGGATGCGCAGGATCTGTGGAAGGATCATGTCCTCTCCCTGGTTATCCGGTAGGCGGAGGCACGATGATGAGTTATTGCCACCTTCAAAATGTTGGAATAAATTTCAATCTTGGATTTGGCCCTCAACCTGGAAATGTGATCAGAAACACTGTAAATGCCAACGGCAACTGTCTAAGTCCTTGCGGACCACCGCCACCACCTCCTCCTCCAGCCTATTGCTCATCCAATGGTACGAATACGAGTGATGAATGGATTAACAAAGTAATTCTTGGATCCATAAACAATACAAGTGGTAACAATAATGGTTATGGCAATTATACAGCACTCAGCACTACCCTCGCTGCGGGATCAGCTTATACCATCAACCTTACGCCAGCCTTTTCAGGACAAACGTATACGGAGTACTGGAGAGTTTGGATTGATTATAATGGCGACCTTGATTGGGCAGATGCAGGTGAGCAAGTAGGACAAGGATTTGGAACATCAGCTGTCAATGTAAACTTTACTGTTCCAGCGGGTACAAATCCGGTTACTACCAGAATGAGGGTTTCGATGCAATACAATGCTTATCCACCGATATGCGGAAGTTTCACTTGGGGTGAAGTCGAAGATTATACGGTGGTCATAGGTAGCGCCCCTGCACCAACATGTAGTGATGGCATCCAAAACCAAGGTGAAACTGGCGTCGATTGTGGTGGTCCTTGTGCTCCATGTCAACCTCCAGGTGAAACAGTCTTATTGGCAAGTTATTTTGAAACTGGTTGGGATAGTTGGGCAGATGGTGGTTCTGATGTAGTGAGAGCTAATAGTACCAATTCGTATGAAGGCAGTTATTCTATTAGAATTGCGGATAATTCAGGCACTCAATCCGCAATGACTTCACCAACATTTAATTTGTCGGGTGCGACTGGAGCGAAAATTCAGTTTTACTTCAGAGCCTCAAGTATGGAAAGTGGTGAAGACTTCTGGGTTAGATACAATAACGGTTCAGGTTTTGTAACCATTGGTACATTTACAAGCGGAACAAACTTCAACAACAATACATTTTATACCACTACTGTCGTCGTTCCAAATTTTACACCAACAACTACTGGTTCTTTTAGAATCCAATGTGATGCAAATGACAACAATGATCAAGTCTATATTGACCAGGTCACCATCACTAAAACGAATGGTAGTGGGTTGATAGAGCAATTTGTTACACTTGAAGAAGTTATTGCTCCACATGTCATTTATAATCCGTACGGATTGGTTGATGAATCTCCGGTGAGCAAGGAATTGATAACTTATCCTAACCCGGCAAAAGATATGTTGACCATATCCTATCCTACCCCAATCCAAAAGATTCGTATTGTTACCTTGGAAGGTGTTATGGTCAGTGTTCCAGAAACCGCTATTTCCAATAACCAACTGGACATTCACACGCTTTCCCCTGGAATTTATTTTCTCTGGATCCAATCCGGAGGAGAGTGGATTCCAACCAGGTTCAGCAAATTATAATCAGAAAATCCTGTGAGGGGTTGATTCTT
>DASXWI010000025.1:0-2106 GCA_036503755.1 Saprospiraceae bacterium
TCCTTGCCAAGGGTATATTACATCCAGCTTATCCGAGAGACGAATCAGACTTGAGCAGAAGACTCCAACACATTCATTATGTTTATGCACGAGATTATCATTGGACCACAGATTTGTCAATTCTTTTATCCCAGTTAAAGAAAGCTGGTCAAAACAATTCCGGTTATGCCCATTGACCTTATCCAAAAAATTAAAGTATCTGCCAGGCAGTTGTTTCCTGCAATCGTGCAGATCAGAAGGGACTTGCACCAATACCCGGAATTATCATTCCAGGAAAAACTGACCAGTGAAAAAGTACAGGCATTCCTGGATTCCAAAGGAATAAGCTATACGAAAGGATGGGCTGGTCATGGTATTGTGGCTTCCATTCGAGGAAAACAGGATGGTCCATGCGTGATGTTGCGTGCCGATATGGATGCATTGCCTATCAAAGAAGAAAATGAAGTGCCTTATAAGTCCTTGAACAATGGAATCATGCATGCCTGTGGGCATGATGTTCATACCAGTTGCCTCCTCGGTGCTGCGGCTATCCTCGCTGAACATGCAGAAGTGCTTCGTGGAGAGGTTAAATTTATTTTTCAACCCGGTGAAGAGAAGCTCCCTGGTGGAGCTTCTATGATGATTGACGAAGGATTGTTGAAAGAAGGTATACCGGAATGGATAATCGCACAACATGTACATCCTCCTCTTCCTGCAGGTCATGTTGGATTTCGCAACGGGTTGTATATGGCTTCGGCAGATGAAATCTATATCAAGGTTATTGGAAAAGGTGGTCATGCCGCAACACCTCATTTATGCATTGATCCGATTACCATCGCCGCAAGGGTGATAACTGCTTTACAGGAGATAATCAGCAGAAGTATTGATCCGATTTCTCCAGGTGTGCTCACAATAGGAAAAATTTATTCTGAGGGTGGAGCAACAAATGTCATCCCTGAAGTGGTTCATCTTGAAGGTACACTCCGGGCAATGAATGAGACATGGAGAATGGAAACACACCAGCGAATTGATAAATTGATTTCAGAAATCTGTACCGCTTCCGGAGCAAAAGCTGAAATCCAAATCATAAAGGGTTATCCAAGTCTCATTAATGATGAAAGTGTTACAGGGATGTGTAGAAATGCGGCTATTGAATTTCTTGGAGAGGATAAAGTGCATGACTTGCCTCAACGAATGACATCTGAAGACTTTGCCTTCTATTCGCAGATAGTACCCTCCACATTCTACAGGCTTGGAACAGGCCGCCCAGAACCCGCTAAAAACTACCCTGTCCATTCTAACCGGTTCGATATCGACGAAGCTGCTCTCGAAACCGGTATGGGATTGATGGCATTTATCGTTTTGTCAAATCTTTCCTAAGGTAAACTGCAATACCCAAATCTGCTTCTCTCCTTCTTCTAATGGAGATCATAAAGGCTGATTATCAAATCCTTAGACCAAAGCCTATCCCTCGCAGTCCATGAAATTGGTTAGAAAGCCACTTGATGCAACCAGATCAGGGCTAATCAAGCCTGTCTTAACATATATTATTTTTTATAAACTATAAACTATTTTGAATCAATGTTATATTTTTGATAACAATTCATCATATTTAAACTGAACTAATTCAACACAGTTATGTCAAAAGTCCTCATTGTCGACGATGAAAGGAGTATCCGTCATACCCTCAGAGATATTCTAGAATTTGAAAAATATGAAGTGGATGAAGCTTCAGATGGTATGGAGGCCCTGGTGAAAATCAAACAGAATCCCTACGATGTCATCATCCTCGACATAAAAATGCCCAAGATGGATGGCATGGATGCGCTTGACAAGATTCAAGAGATTGCCCGCGAGACGCCTGTTGTAATGATTTCAGGTCATGCTTCCATTGATACGGCTGTCGAAGCCGTTAAAAAAGGTGCCTTTGACTTTATTTCCAAGCCGCCGGATCTCAACCGCCTGCTGATCACTTTAAGAAATGCAATGGATAAATCCGAACTCATTACGGAACGTAAGGTCTTACAGACTAAAGTCTCTAATACGCGTTTCCAGCCGATCGTAGGATCATCCAAATGTATAGGCCAGATCATGTCAACTATCGAATTGGTCGCTCCTACTGATGCC
>DASXWI010000026.1:0-1793 GCA_036503755.1 Saprospiraceae bacterium
GACAGGTTGGAGTACACCGATATTCATGTTACTAAAGTGTATTTTAGCGATATATGGATTACATATTATCATCAAACGATGAGCTCACTCATCTTGTAAAGGAACGAGACATAACTTCCTGGAACCAACTAACCGCCTTTATTAGAAATTTACCTTACGGCCGAAACGCCAACCGGTCAGATCTATCCCTGGTACTCTCCGAAGAGAAAGGAACATGCAGCTCAAAACAAGCCTTGCTAAAACAAATAGCGGACCTGAATAATATCCCCGACATCAAATTGATCCTGGGCATGTACAGGATGAATCAACAGAATACTCCAAAGATCGGGACAGCGTTGAGCGAACACTCCATTGACTTTATTCCAGAAGCCCACTGCTACTTGAAGATCAAAGGCGAACGAATCGATTTTACAGCACGGGGATCCGAGTTTCAACGATTAGAAGCATCTATCATACAGGAACTTGAAATTGAACCCTGGCAAGTTTCGGATTTTAAAGTAGATTATCACAAGTCATTTATCAAACAATGGCTTAAGGATACCGACTCATCCTTTACGTTTGATCAGGCATGGCAAATCAGGGAAAGGTGCATAGCCAATTTATCTGAGTGATCTAGTCACCGGTAGAATGACTATTTTACAGATTCTAGCTTTAATCTAATGATATCTAAATCTCTACTTCTCCTCAGCTTTCTTTTACCGGCTTCCCGAATCCTCGCACAAACCTACATTACCAACGTCACTGTCGCAGATGTAGAACATCAAAAATATATTGCCAATCAAACGGTTGAGATTCGGGGAGATAAGATCGCAGGGATTCATCCTGCAGAGAATACTACAATCCCTGCAGGTGCAATAACCATTGACGGGGAAGGAAAGTATTTATTTCCTGGCCTGGTCGATGCACACATTCATTTTTCACAATCCGGAGGGTTGTATACACGCCCTGATGCTATTGATCTCCAAAATAGAAGACCTTATCAAGAAGAGATTGACTGGGTCCATGAGCATATGGATGAAACCTTACGCCGATACTTGCAAAACGGGATCACCTGTGTCATCGATGTGGGCACCACCAACAATTTTCTAAAGCATCGCGCTACTTTCACTTCATCATTCACTTCACCATCCATTTATATGGCAGGGCCATTGTTGACTACATACGAGCCACCTGCCTTGGCCAATCTTGGAGATGATGGTCCATTCAACCTTGCCACATCCATAGACCAGGCTAAAAATCTGGTTCGCGAACAATTAAAATATCATCCTGACTTTATCAAGATTTGGTATATCGTTGGTCGCGACACCAACATGATAGAAGCCAATGCACGAAAACATCTACCCATTGTCAAGGCTATCATTAATGAAGCGCATATAAACAAAACCAAAGTAGCAATACATGCCACTCAGCGAATCACTGCGCAACTGTCAGTGGAGAATGGATGCGACTACCTTGTCCATAGCGTGGATGATGAAATCCTTTCCGATGATTTTATTCAACTCCTGAAGAAACATAACACCATCTTATGTCCCACGCTGGTTGTCCACAATGGTTATGTCAACACTTTCGGTCACCGGTTGACGATGAGTGAACATGAGATCAGGATGAGTGATCCGTTTCAACTTGGGTCACTACTCGACTTGAAACATTTACCAGATACTTCGTTGATCAGCGGTTATAAGGCTGGGTCAAGCACTCCTGAGCGATTAGCTTATACCCGAACACACAATTCCAATATGGCGGTCAATCTCAAAAAATTGTCTGATGCCGGCGTGATCATCGCTACAGGGACG
>DASXWI010000027.1:0-5301 GCA_036503755.1 Saprospiraceae bacterium
TCAATATTCGCTATTGGTTATTTAAGAGTTATTTCGAAACATTGTTTTCAATTTGGTGATGAAATGAGTTTTGAATAGCTCCTTGAATAAGGAATAGCGAATATCGAAATCAGAAGTAGAGGTAAGGAAGTTGAAGTAGAAGCAGAAGTTGAAGTTTATTAAAGCACTTCGCCTTCAGACTTTCCCTTTTTACTTCACAATTCCACTTCGTACTTCGATATTCGCTATTCCTTATTCAAAAGGATTTTCGCTATTCCTCAATTACCACAATCTTCTCACTCCCTAACGATTTTCCCAACGAAGAAAACGAAATCACATAAGCGCCTATTGGCAAATCACCTCTGACAATTGAAACCTTATGCTCACCAACCAAAGGCGTGTGGTCTTCTAACAATATTCTGACAAGTTGGCCTTGAGCATCATAGAGAGCAATCTTCAATGGTAAAACTTCAGTCATCGTAAAGTTGATCTCCATGTAATCACGTACAGGATTCGGTGAAACACTAAAAGCAATTGTCTTGTCGATTTCTGTGGTACTTACATTTTGTCCATTCGTCACTTCGCCTATCCATGACTTGTACGTGTGATCGATCTGGCCTGCAACATTTGCGCCCACAGATCCGGAAGACCACGTGCGCGGATCGGTACTATTGTGACGTCGCGCGATACCAGTATACGTTCCCCATTGCTCTAGCCCTGGAAGACGATCCACATAGGTCTCACCACCCTTTACGAGTGCAGTAGACGACCATGACATACCGCCATCCACATTGACGACACGAAACTCAGGAAAGAGTGAAGCACCTGTGCGCAGAAAGGATATCATCACTGACCGATCAGAAGCACTTGTCGCAAACGAAGCCACACTTGCATGCGCGAGATCAGCATTTCCTGATTCACCTAGTTGGGTTGTCGTGAGGCTTAGTCCTTGTATACCCATCCGAACATACCTGATTCCACTAAATCCTCCACCCACATCAAGGTTATGCGTAAAATGAATGATGCCATCGAGGTAAAATGCATTGGTGGTGCGTGCATCACCTGTTTCCAAAAGATCAGGCGAACCTGATTGAGATGCATCTGCAGGTGGACTATAAGCATCACAAGGCACGATATAACCAATCAATTCCGGATCACCTCCAATATCATTATCAAGATCCCAAAACCAATAGGCATCATCCCCCGCTGCCGCACTACTGACCAGGTAAATACCCGGCCCATAGTCGCCATTGTGCCCATACGACGCTGGTGTTATGGAAATCGGTCCATTGAAAAAGTCTGTCCAAAACTGCCAGTCCAAAATGGATGCAACATATCCATCCGTCTTGTTGATCTGATAGACAACGGCTTTATTAAAAGTAGTGCCTATAATGAGATTGCCCGACACATACACTTCATTCGTAGAAATACCTATGGATGCAAAGTCAAACCAACTCCCGTCACCCAGCGGATTACCAGGAAGTTTATACACATTCCATCCATCCTCCGGATTTTTTGATTTGGAGAAAGAAATGATCACTCGCGAAGTCGATGATGCTTTACCATGAAGGGTCACGAGTATAAATCGTTCTTCCACCGGATCATACAACACACGGGGACTAAAAAACGATGCAGTCAATTGATTGTCATCAAAAAAGTCATCCCATTTAGCGTCATACAATCGTGTACCCGATTCCGTAAAATAGATGACACCGTCATTATTAGCTGAAACAATGATACCATCATCCGATATAGCAATCGTATTGCTGGAAGGTGTTTCATCTACAGATAAATTGGCTTCAAAGCTTGCATCGATGACAGGGGTTACACGTGATGTAGGTGTTGACCCGTGATAGCTTTCATCGTATCGCTTATGTACTAATTTCTCAGCTTTTACAGCGAGTGCTTCAGGAGTGGTGATGAATGGCATTGGTTCATGAACAGCCGTCGTATGTGCATGATTAGGATTGCCTCCGGCAGGAATTTCCAGGCTTAGTGGTGTTTGATGCAGTGATGATTTGACAGCTGCATTATCAATTCGATTGGAGGCATTGGCCGGTAGATTGATTTTTGGGTGTTGGGCTCTGAGATTAAATTGAAGCAGAACCAGGAAGAAAAGAATGGAATATGGTGTGATTCGCATGTGCTTAGGTTTTAAGTGTTAGTAAATATAAGGCTTCTTGGGCGAAGACTAAGGAATAAGGAATACTGAATATCGAATTCAGAAGGAGAACTAGAAGATCAAGTAAGAAAATGAAGGAGAAATTGAATTTGAAGTACTTCGGACTTCTACTTCTACTTCCACCTTTCACTTCGTACTTCGTACTTCGTACTTCGATATTCGGTATTCCTTATTCAAGTAGCTATTCGATACCCTTTATTCAATGAACTTTTAAAACCTTACCCTCCTTCCTACTGTTCATTTTATGAACCACAAAATTGACACCATGAAATCTATTCCATATTTCCTCCTGGCAGCATCCTTTATCATCATCTCAGCGTGCGGTACGAAGATCAGCCAACCAGCACCTTCTGGTGATAACACAAATAATAGTTTAGCACCTGTAGAAACAGAAGCGGCCAATACCACCTATTCACCAGCTTTCGTTGGCCAGACACGCATTGCAGGGATTCGCACAAAAACACCATATCAAATCGAAGTGCTAAACAATAGCTTTCAGAAACCATGGGGAATCGCTGTACTTCCCGATGGCCGGTTACTCGTCACCGAAAAAAAGGGGACCATGCGCATCGCCTCAACCACCGGAGTTGTTGGTGAGCCTATCACTGGCATCCCTGAAGTCAATAGTTCAGGACAAGGAGGTCTTTTGGGTCTTTGTATCGATCCCGCATTTGATAAGAACCGCATGGTGTATTGGGTATTCTCCGAATCATTGACTGATGGAAATCTCACTGCAGTTGCGAAAGGTAAATTGGCGGCAGATGAAAAAACAATCGAAAACGCCACGATCCTTTATCGTGCTACTCCTGCTTATGCAGGTAATATGCATTATGGTGGTCGCATCTTGTATTCCAAAGAAGGCCATCTCTATATCTCAACCGGCGAACGATCAGATTTGGAAACCAGGCCGCTGGCTCAAGACCTGAATACCGGGCTAGGCAAAATCATAAGAATCACTACAGACGGTAAGCCGGTGGATGGAAATCCATTTATAGGTAAGCCAAATGCAAGACCTGAGATTTTTAGTTACGGACATCGGAATGTACAGGGTATTGCCTTTCATCCGGAGTCTGGTGATCTTTGGGAAAATGAATTCGGGCCTCGCGGAGGTGACGAAGTAAATCACATTGTCCCAGGAAAGAACTATGGATGGCCTGTCATCACCTATGGCATCGAATACCAAGGTTCAAAAATCGGTAACTCAATTCAGCAGAAACCAGGCATGGAACAACCTGTCTATTATTGGGACCCAGTCATCTCACCGAGTGGGATGACTTTTTACAGCTCCGATGTCATTCATGAATGGAAAAACAATCTATTTCTTGCATGCCTCAGTGGTACACATATCTGTCGCCTGGTGATTGAAAACAACAAAGTGACGGGAGAAGAGCGTCTGCTGGAAGAAGAAAAGCAACGCTTCCGCGACATCACCCAAGGGAAGGATGGTGCTTTGTATGCTGTTACGGATGAAGGACGGTTGTATAAAATATCGAAAAAATAGACGTTGGGGAATAGTGAATAGCGAATATCGAACTCAGAAGTAGAGGTAGAAGTTGAAGTTGAAGTTGAAGGTCATTACCAAACTTCGCTCTTTTTACTTCGACTTCGCCTTCACCTTTTTATTTCGAACTTCGATATTCGCTATTCCTTATTCGAAAGGATATTTGTTATTCCTTATTCAAATAGCGAATACCGAATATCGAAATCTGAAGTAGAGGTAAGGAAGGTGAAATAGAGGTAGAAATAGAAGTTCATTTCCAAACTTCTTTCTTCTTACTTCGCCTTTTTACTTCACCTTTTTACTTCGAACCTCGCTATTCGCTATTCCTTATTCGAAGGGATATTTGTTATTCCTTATTCAAATAGCGAATACCGAATATCGAAATCTGAAGTTGAAGTAGAGGTAGAAGTTCATTTCCAAACTTCGTCCTTAATTACTTCACTTTTTTACTTCAACTTTTTACTTCACCTTTTTACTTCGAACTTCGCTATTCGTTATTCCTTATTCAAGGCGACAAGCGAAAAATATTCAAAAGTTTTACTAACTTTCTCTAAGCTTATTTTCTTTCACCCAAAAACTCCTATACATGAAAACCGAGACCATTCCTTACCGGGGGCAATACCTTTCCGTCATTGAAAATGGCTTGTATGGTGCTACGCCTATTCTCTTTTTACATGGCAACTCTGGATCCATACAAAGCTGGGAAAAACAATTCAACAGTTTTCTGAATGACAAATACCACCTGATCGCCTATGACTTTCTTGGATTTGGGGCGTCCTCAAGATCCGAACAACCGCAGGTGGATTATGATATCAATAGCTTGACGAATTCCGTGATTGCGGTGATTGAGCATTTCCAACTAGAAGAGTATTTTATCGTCGGCCATAGCCTGGGTGGTCATGTCATCGTACAAAGCCTGGATCGGCTCAACGGCTGCAAAGGCATGATCTCCATTGGAGCACCTCCCATCAGCAGTGCACAGGATATTGGTAAATTTTATCTTCCAACCGCACCTACAGGTATCATGTTTGCAAGTGCATTTACAGATGAAGCATTGCAAGGTGTTGAAGATAATTTCTTCTATTCACCTGAAAACAAAGCCTCCTTCTTCAAAAAAGATTTCCTCAACACGGATGGCAAAGCCCGGGAGGCCATTGGGGGCATATTAGCTTCCGCTGCTTTTAAAAACGAAGTAGATGTTTTATCCTCCAATCCTGTACCCAAAGCATTTGTGAATGGTTTAGGCGAACGTTCGATCAATAATGAGTATTACCGTTCACTTGATTTCCCAAGAACCTGGAAGCAACACAATAATGTAATTGAGAATTCTTCCCACATGCCACACTGGGAAAATCCTGATGCCGTCAATGTCTTGATTGACGAATTTGTGCAGGAACATTTGACATAAGGAATACCGTTGGAATAAGGAATATCGAATATCGAAATCAGAAGGAGAAGTAGAAGTAGAGGTAGAAGTTGAAGTTCACTACCAAACTTCGCTCTTTTTACTTCGACTTCTCCTTCACCTTTTTACTTCGAACTTCGCTATTCGCTATTCCTTATTCCCTATTCTCTACTCATTTAATTTTGAAAACGAACCGCTGAAATCAGATTTACCGGATCCACCGGCTCCATTGTT